>NZ_JBCNZM010000284.1:0-1285 GCF_040227615.1 Bacteroides sp. RTP31139st1_H2_RTP31139_211217
CCCTTGACCTGTGCGCCTACGCCGGTCTTTAGGTTGGCACTTACGCTGTCGAAATAACCTGTGTCCGCCATAACTGTCAGTCTTTATCGTTATTTAACTCGAAAATACAAATAGGCAGATGCAACAATGGCAATCACAATGATTACACCGAGCCAAAATCGGAATCCGGTTGGACCCAATAAGTCAAGAAAGAAGTTTCCTCCCCAGCTTCCGGGTCTGGCGTATGTCCATTTCCAGTCGAATATCAGTCCGACAAGCCAAACCAATAGCAGAAAGATTACTACTAAGTACCCCACTTTGGGGTTCGCATAGGCATATTCGGTTGCATCAGTGAACAGCCCTTCAAGATTTCGCAATATGTTGTTCAGCCATTCCATTGTATTTTCCTAAATTTCTTTTATACTCATACAAATAATTCTCCCAGTCATCTCCTAACACTTTGGTCAGAACTTCATTTATTTCATCGTCACTGACCAGCTTAGAGCGTGCCGAACTGTTTAACAGGCTTAATAGCAGGAGAGGATAAGAGGAGTTCTTTATCAGGTCTATGGAAAGTTTGTCTGAAAGTCTGAAACCTTCCACATAACATTCCGCAGCTAACGATTTCTCATAATTATTTTCCCGGCACCAACCACACAGTCTCAACGCTTCACTTTGCATTAGGTAATCGTTGCATCTGGAGTATGCTTCAGCACCGCGATAGTACGTCTCTGCCGCTTCTTTCCAAAGTGACTCTCGTACATAGATGGAGGCCTTTCCCAATAAGGTGTTTCCGAGCAATCGGCAGGCCAAAGAGGGGTCTAATTTTTCTTCCCCGATTTCAGCGGCTTCTACGGCTTTGTCGGCAAAGTACATGGCTGTCTTATAGTCCTTATGGGAAATCTGGTCGGTATATAGAATTGTATATACGGTTACAAATTGGCTAATCCAGTTAATGTTTTTCTTCACATTTTCGAGGGCAATGTCGAGGCATTTCTTCGCAAATTCCTCTGTTTGCGTTGCGTTCCCTTTTTTCACACTGTTCATCAGTTTGATTAATGCCAGCCTGAAATTTGAGGCTGCCGGGTCGTTCTTATCCTCATTTGCCGCTTGTTCCGCAAGTTGCTCCATTGCTCCGTCCAAATCTATTGGCGGATAAATAGACACCGCGTCATTGGAATGTTTGGCCATTAGTTTGCCAAACTGTTCATGGTCTTTTATGTCGGATATACCCCATACCATTTGCTTGTGGAATGGCAGGGCAAGAGCCTTTTCAAACCATTCACGACATCCGTCATAGTCGTAT
>NZ_JBCNZM010000284.1:1295-3135 GCF_040227615.1 Bacteroides sp. RTP31139st1_H2_RTP31139_211217
TAGTCGTATGTGTTCTTTAGGTTAAAGACAATACTGCATTTCATATCAGTCCCTTTTACAAGGGATTCTGTCAGCTTGTTGAAGTTGGCAACTGCGACGGAGGCATCGTTTTCCGCTACTTCCGGTTTATAATCAGCTATCCAATCAACACGTTCAAAAACAATTTCTTCGGGTTTCTTTGAATTGTTCCAATATTCTACCTGTTGTGCAATATACCCTACAACATCTTTTGAGAAATCGGTTCTGGAACTGAACGGAAGTTCTATGACGAACACCATATCTTCCTCTTCGCTATCAAGGGCAAGCATATAGTCATAGAAAGCATCAAGCATACTTTCGTCTCCCGGATTGATGACGATACGAATCAACTTAACCGGTTTCCTGACTGCATCTTCCCATTGGTAGAGCATCTTATCTGCTATTTGTTGTATGGCATTGCTCATATGCTGTTAATTCAATTTGACAATTGTTCCGGCTACGGCTGTGGTTCCGGAAGAATCTATCGTAGCCTTTGTTGTACCGCTGACTGTAGCACTGCTACTGCCGGATGCTGTAAAATCTGTACTGGAGATATTATAATTACTGCTTGCTGTACAATCAATATTTTCTGCTGACTGCGCAATATTGGCACCGGCGGACTCTGTTATGTCCTTTTCCGCATTAGATGATATATTGCCTTCGCTATCAATCATTATTTTGTTTTCTCCAACACACAAGGTGATGCTTTTAGAGGCAGATATTGTGATATTTCCTTCTCCGTCTGCCGTATAGCTGTTGCCTTCCTTGTCTTTCATCATAACGCTTCCTTTTTCATCATCAAGCGTTATGGTACAACCGCTGCGGGTAGTCAGACTTTTTGTTTTGTTTGAACTGCCGCCACCGGTACCTGACTTTCCATGGAATAAGCTGCCAAGCACAAACGGACGGTTCGGGTCGTCATATCTGAATGCCACCATGACTTGGTCTCCCTTTTCGGGTATGAATACAAATCCTCTGTTTGTGGCCACCTTGTCGCTTGTGCCTGCGTCAGGAGTGAGTACCCGTATCCACGAGGTTTGCATCGGACCGGTCTGCCAGTTCATCTTGACTTGGACACGACCTAACTTTTTCGGGTCCTCGTTGCTGACAACTACGGCCTGCTGTGTATGCGCGACAGGCAGAGGCACATCTGGGCATGGAAGGGTGGGAATAGAGGACGGAAGTGCGGTGAAATAGTTCTGGTAACTGTCACCCATGCCGGCTACGTGGGTTATTTCCGTAATGATATAGGTGCCGATACTGTTCTTGACGTATATTTTGATTCCGGAATGAATAGCGGTGTGGATATCTATGATACTGCCCACCGTGAGGGTATAGCAGTCGCTCTCTCCGGTGACAAAACAGGATGCGGCGGTGTCGCCTTGCTGCTTGCGCTGGAAGTAGGCATCAAGCTCACCCTTGTTGGTGATGCGTGGTTCCGAACGTTGTACGGCGGGAGCGGTAAACAGTGCCAATGACGAGTCAAAGGCCGCTTGTCCCAATGTGTTCTGTCCGGCTGCGGCATCAGGGGACTGGCCGTTATAGGTCTGGTCGTTCACCGAATGGTAAGAACTTCCCTTTATTGGTCGGGCAAGTGCCTGCGAGCAGACGTCGAGCACGGATAGTTCCTCGCCGTATATCAGCTTGGTCGTTGAGCCGGGCTGTGGCTTCCCGAAAACAAGGTTCTGTCCGTCGTAATAGAGCCATTCCTGATATTGGCGGGCAAGCCGTTGTATGAATCCGAAGTTGGTTTCCTCGTACTGGCATTCGTATTCCAACTTCGATTTCGTTTCCGGATTGACAAGAGCTTGCACTCCTGCCT
>NZ_JBCNZM010000285.1:0-3041 GCF_040227615.1 Bacteroides sp. RTP31139st1_H2_RTP31139_211217
ATTTTCCCACTGTTCATCCGTGAGGAAGATGTTGCGACGGGCCTTTCGTGCCGGATTAAGATTGGAATATCCATCTATGATATTTTCAAGAAAAGCGAAGCCACCAAATTCTTTGAGCTTGTCTATTGCCGATGCAGATGACTTTTGCGCCTGTTGTGATACGACTTTCTGTGAGGTTGTCGTACTGGCTGTCTGTTGTTGAGTTTCCTGCTTCATCTTAGTAAAAGATTAAAGTTCTACTTTCTTTTGATTTGCCAGAATCTCCTCGATTGATGATTCAATCACGTCCATAATGGCATTTTTGACTTCCGGGTTTTCAAGTGCTTTCTGTAAAGCGCGGTTGGAAGTAAGCTGGCGAGTTATTCGGACACCCTGCTCTTTCTCAATATCAAGTTTACTCAAGAAATCACTTTTCTCTTTAATCTTCTTAGCCCCGAAGTCTCCGAGTCCGGTGAATGTCATGATTTCCTTGATTTCATTACCTTCCGCATCCACGTGGCGCAAGTCAACTGTTGGTTCAAAACGTTGGAACACATCTTCAATGGTTTCCAAACCATACACACTTTCCGGAGCCGCAGGAGCTTCATCTGTCAGCTTTTGAACTATCAAAGTTCGGTTGGAGGGGATTTCCGCGATGGATTCGTTCGCATCGACTTTTACTTCGTTGCCTCCAATTCCATAATTGTAGATTGCCATAGCATTTACTTTTTAATATCATACTTTTTTTATAGCTCTCTCTTGGTTTTATGACCGTGCGCAATATATGAATTATTTCTGAAACCGTCAAATTTTTAGGGGTATTTTATTGGCATCTAATGAGGAAAATAGTATATTTGCGAAATAGAATAAAGAAAAGAATAGTATGACTTACCTGAAAATGCCATTACAATTGCAATCGGCTGTCGCCAAGAAATTGCAAAGGTGTTCCTATCAGGAATCGATAGCCCAACACATCATGCTACTGATTCTTTCTCATCATGGGGAAGTTATCGGGCGAGAAGACTTTGGTTCCATGATATGGGACCTTGAGTTCAACCAACTTGTGAAAATCAGCGATTGGGAGGAAGGAGTGAAGAACTCCTTAATAAAAACGATAGAGAAATATGAAAAGAGGTTACGGAATGTAGATGTGAACGTCACTCTTTTGGAAATAGAAGAAGAAAATATAGATAAGGTATCTCATATCCGAAGAAAGGCACAAATAACCGTGACCGGAACAATGGATAGAACCAACGAGAAATTCAATTTCAATACCTCATTATATATAAGCCCTTTATCACAATAATCGAACTATGGCAGACAAGAAACAAATTGCAATAAAGGAACGAATATTAAAGCAGGCTATGGAGTTCTGGGGTGTATCCGATATACGCGATATGGACCCCGTGATAGATTTGCTGCTTGAAGTTTTTGCCCATGAGTCCAACAAACTGCATCAAGAAATAGAGCAGTCCGACTCACGGATACTTCACCGTCTGTCCAGAATACTCATAGGAAACAAATGGTCGCTGCCAAAGCCGGCCCATGCGCTTATGACTATTACCCCCAATCATGGGGAATGTTGCGAGCTTGATGCCGAAGATCATTTTTATGCAGAGAAGAACATATTTGGCAAAGGTGATATTCAAGTCTTTATAACCCCTTTGTTTTCCTATAAACTGGTTGACGCAAAAGTCAGAGCAATCGCATATAACGATAGCATAAGGCATTCAACCGATGGCTTTAGCACTCCAACACGCTTCCTTGACCCTAAAAACCGGATAGCGGATTATTGCGTCTGGGTCGGGATGGATGTGTCTAAAGAAGTCCTGCAAAAAATGGACTCTGTAATGTTTTGCATCAAGCCTTCCGACACGGGGCTGCTTCCGTTTATGAATATGGCTTTCTTCTATGACTGCACTGGAAACCTGCTGAATGCAAAAACAGGCCTTCATGTTGAAGATCCATATAGTAATGCACACTACTTTGATGAAATCCGAGATTTTTATAGTGACCTATATTTTAATGTGAATATAAGAAACGCTTCCAAAGAGAAACATACCTACCGAGAAATGTTTCCCGGTTATGCGTCCGACTGTGAGATCCCGGATGACTCTGAGAGTCTCTTTTGGGTCAAGATAGCCTTTCCGGAAATATTCACGAAAGAAAGTCTTGAAAATCTGGAAGTATATTTGAACACATTTCCGGTTGTAAACAGACAAATCGTTTACAAACAGCATAATTTCCGTTCCACCGGACGGATTATCCCCCTGAAATGTCCGAGCCGTACACAATTCTTGAACATACGCTCGTTCCAAGACAACAAAGGCCGGGAATATGTAAACCGGCTGAACCAGTATGAAGAAAATCCAACAGGTATATTCAGCCTGTATTTTGGCGACCTTGAACGATTTGATTCGGACAGTGCCCGCTCATTAATTTCAAAAGTATTACAATTAATGAAAGAAGACGGGAGTGCTTTCGCTTCAATGAATCCGGATGCACTTTCGACGCAGCTCAAAGAGTTGTTCAACAAGATAAATGATATAGAGAGAGGATTGGAGGCCACACTAAAAGGAGATAACAAAATAAAAGCCTTTGTTTTAAGTGTCCCCCAAAAAGATGCGACCAATGCCGAGATAAAATATTGGGTAACTTCCGGATCTCTGGCGAACGGTTTCAACGAACGCACACTGATACAACAATTCAACATAGAAAAATATGATGCTTCGGGCATCATGTTGCGCACTTGTATGCAAGGAGGAACAACGCATGATGGCGAACAGGAACTTATAAATAGTTTAAGGTACGGTCTGTTGTCCCGGGAACGGATTATATCTAAAGAAGACATCAAAAGCTACCTGTTGCACAAGCTGGGAAAATATGTTGAATCAGTCGAAGTCGGCAATGGCGTGGCTATATCTCCTGACAGCAAAAAAGGATTAATCAGAGTGACAGAGATCAAGATAAAACTTGGACAATTTGATAAAGATGAAATTCCCAATCTGGAAGAATTGGCCCATTATCTTGAAACAGATTTGACTGAACGCTCTGTATGTAAT
>NZ_JBCNZM010000286.1:0-473 GCF_040227615.1 Bacteroides sp. RTP31139st1_H2_RTP31139_211217
CAGTTGGATAGTCCTTTTATCCGTTTATGGTGTGGATAGTGTACTGACTATCATTCACCGCCTGATGCTTCATGAGAATATCGGGCTACCGCATCGCAAGCATCTGTATCAGATTATGGCGAATGAACTGAAGATTCCTCATGTCATAGTCTCTCTGGCCTATATGACAATACAGACTCTTATAATAGTAGGATATATTTATTGTCAACGGTATGGCTATATCTTCTTGATAGGGTGTATCTTACTGTTGAGCGCAATATACGTACTCTTCATGAAAAAGTATTTTTCAAGACATATCTCTTGAATTACTTTCCCATTACCAAAAGTAATCTTTAATCGGGATATTGGAGTATTGCTTTCCGAATCATTGGTTACTTGGTACAGTTTCTTTGCTGCTTCAAGAAATCTTGGAAATAATGTTCCCCACTGGTTGTTGACAACAATTTTTGTTCCGTCTGCTAATAAAATAACTT
>NZ_JBCNZM010000286.1:483-3058 GCF_040227615.1 Bacteroides sp. RTP31139st1_H2_RTP31139_211217
AGGCTTAAGAAAGTAACGTTTCTTTAAATCGGGATGAGATTTGATTTTTTCTTGGACTTCTATCAAGGTACGTATTACACCTAATACTTTCAAATTATAGTCATAAAAAATGAATCGGGCGGTGTACAATAAAAACAAATAATCCCGGACTCTTTGTCAAGAATCCGGGATTATTTGTTTTTATCGTTTTTGAGAGGCTTTACTTAGCCGGCTTCAGCCATTTGTCCAGCCATTCAAAGAAGGTACGTTGCCACAGCACGCCATTCTGAGGTTTCAGTACCCAGTGGTTTTCGTCCGGATAGATAAGCAGTTCGGCAGGAACGCCACGCATCACGGCTGCATCGAAGGCGGCCATTGCCTGGTTGGCAAGAATGCGGAAGTCCTTCTCTCCGTGGATGCAGAGGATAGGGGTGTCCCATTTGTCGACGAAGAGATGCGGGGAGTTGGCAAAAGTGCGTTGTGCCGTAGCGTTGTTCTTTTCCCAATAAGCACCGCCCATATCCCAGTTGGCAAACCATTTCTCTTCCGTTTCCAGATATTGCATTTCCATGTTGAAGATACCGTCGTGTGCGATGAATGCCTTGAAGCGTTTGTCATGGTGTCCGGCAAGCCAATATACGGAGAAGCCTCCGAAGCTGGCGCCTACGCAACCCAGGCGGTCTTTGTCGACGAAAGGTTCCTTGGCCATTTCGTCAATGGCAGTGAAGTAGTCCTTCATGCACTGGCCGCCATAATCACCGCTGATGGCTTCGTTCCACTCTACACCGAAGCCCGGAAGACCACGACGGTTGGGAGCTACGATGATATAGTCGTTTGCCGCCATAATCTGGAAATTCCAACGGTAGCTCCAGAACTGGCTGACGGGACTCTGAGGACCGCCTTCACAGAAGAGGAGGGTGGGGTACTTCTTGTTAGGGTCGAACTGCGGAGGATAAATCACCCAGGTCAGCATCTGCTTGCCGTCGGTGGTCTTCATCCAGCGGGCTTCCACTTTACCCATTTCCAGCTGGTCGTAAATCTGCTTGTTTTCTGTGGTCAGTTGCACTGCTTCTGCAAAAGCGTCGCCGTTACGTGCACTGTTTACGGCATAGATTTCGTCGCCCATGCTCATGGAATGGCGTTTGGCGATAATCTTGTCTCCGCAAAGGGCAAGCGAAGCATAGTCGTACATGCCGTCGGTGAGCTGGGTAAGCTTGTCGTTTCCGGCAAGGTCGATGTTGTAAATCTGTGTCTCGCCATGCCATACACCGATGAAGTAGATGCTCTGGGAATCTTTGTTCCACAAGAAGGCGTCCACGTTCGATTCGAAAGCTTTGCTTACAAAACGTTTCTCGCCGGTCTCGAGGTTCATGATAAACAAGCGGTTCAAGTCGGCTTCGTAGCCGTCACGCTCCATGCTCTGCCAGGCGATGTATTTGCCGTCGGGAGAGTATTGGGGATTCGTATCATATCCCTTGTTTTCTTCCGTGATGTTTTTGGTTTCCTTGGAGGCAAGGTCGTAGATATAAATGTCGGAGTTGGTGGAAATGGCATACGCCAGTCCGGTTTTCTTACGGCATGTATAGGCCACCTTATCAGAAGACGGGCTCCATGCCAGCTGCTCGATACCGCCCCAGGGCTTCATCGGGCTTTCGTATGGCTCTCCCTCAAGAATATCAGTGACATTGCTGATGGCATTGCCGTCGAAATCGGCAACGAATGGATGGGGAGCAGTAGTCACCCATTCGTCCCAATGCTTGTACATCAGGTCGGTAACGATGATGCCGGTGGCTTTAGGAAGGTCCGGATGTTTGTCTGCCGTACTCTTCACGGCCTTTACCTGGGCAATGAAAAGGAGTTTCTTGCCGTCGGGCGAGAAAGAGAACCCTTCGATGTCTCCCTCGTATTGGGTCAGCTGCTTGCGTCCGCTGCCGTCGGGATTCATTTCCCATACCTGGCTGCTGCCGCTTTCGTTGCAAAGGAAGGCAAGCTTCTTGCCGTCCTTGAACCATGTGGGCTGTCCTTCTTGCCAGGCGTCATGCGTTATCTGGGTATTGTCACTACCGTCGGCATTCATGACGAAGACTTCGCTGTTACTCTTGTTCTGGGGCACGCTGTAATAGGATACCGTGTAGGCAATTTGCTTTTCGTCGGGGGATACGGCCACACTGCCGATGCGTCCCATCGCCCAGAGTGCCTCGGGTGTCATACGCTTTCCTTCAATCTTGATGTCCGACCGCTGGATGAGCGTTGCTGCGTCCTGCTGCTGTCCGGCATCTTTTGTGCCTCCGCAAGAGGCCAATGTCATGGCTGCTGACATAAGTAGTAGATTTACTTGTTTCATATATGCTTTTTGTTTCAGTTATTTTAATGCAAAGATACTAAATTTTCCTTCCTTGCCAATTTCCACGTTTGATATATAGCCAGCAGAAAATGAGAATAAAGCTGGAATAAACCATTTCCGAGGTCCAGCAGATGGCCACGTCGAGTTGCAGAATCAGAATAATGTAGGTGATATAGGCTGTGTAGATGACCAGCGTAGCCATCTCCAACCCCCATGCCGTACGCGTGTTGCCGGTTCCGGAAACTGCCTGGA
>NZ_JBCNZM010000287.1:0-3046 GCF_040227615.1 Bacteroides sp. RTP31139st1_H2_RTP31139_211217
GTACTCCTTTTTTTATGCCCATACGTACCGTCCCGGTTCTCCAATAAAATTTTCACGTAAAATGCAAGGCAACTTTTTATATCCATTTAGTTTTTGGCTATCTTTGCACTGCTTTCGGCGGGCATAGGCACGCATAAAGCAGCTTAACTAACAATAAATCAATAATTAAAAACAGAAAATTATGGCAATGCATACATGGTTTGAATGTAAGATCCGTTACGAGAAAACAATGGAAAATGGAATGAACAAGAAGGTGACCGAACCGTACCTGGTGGATGCCCTCAGTTTTACGGAAGCGGAAGCACGCATCATCGAAGAGATGACGCCGTTCATTTCGGGAGAGTTCACCGTATCGGACATCAAACGTGCCAACTATAGCGAATTGTTCCCCAGCGAAGAGGAAGCTGCCGACCGCTGGTTTAAATGTAAACTGGTTTTCATCACACTGGACGAGAAAAGCGGTGCGGAAAAGAAAACCTCTACCCAGGTATTGGTGCAGGCTGCCGACCTGCGTGATGCAGTGAAGAAACTGGATGAGGGCATGAAAGGCACAATGGCCGACTACCAGATAGCATCTGTAGCGGAAACCGCCATTATGGATGTATATCCGTACAGTGCAGAGCCCGACGACAAACCGGAAGTTTAATTTGAGTTATGAGTTATAAGTTATGAATTATTATTGCGACCCATAACTTATAACTCATAACTCATAACTCAAAAAAACGATGATTGCAGAGAATTTAAAACAAGTACTGAGCGAACTGCCTGAAAAGGTACGGCTGGTGGCTGTTTCCAAATTTCACCCCAACGAGGCGATAGAAGAAGCGTATCGTGCCGGCCAGCGTGTGTTCGGAGAAAGTAAGGTGCAGGAAATGACCACCAAATACGAAAGTCTGCCCAAAGACATAGAATGGCATTTCATCGGGCATCTGCAAACAAACAAAATAAAATATATCGTTCCTTACGTAGCGCTGATTCATGGCATAGACTCCTACAAGCTGTTGGCCGAAGTGAACAAGCAGGCTGCCAAAGCCGGAAAAACCGTCAACTGCCTGCTGCAGCTGCACATTGCCCGGGAAGAGACCAAGTTTGGATTCAGCTTTGACGAATGCCGGGAAATGCTGGCAGCCGGTGAATGGAGAGAGCTCAAGCATATCCGGATATGCGGATTGATGGGCATGGCCACAAATACGGACAATGACGAACAAATCAAAACAGAGTTTTGTTCTTTAAGTAGCTTCTTCAATGAAGTGAAAGCCAAGTGGTTTGCTGATGCAGAGTCATTCCGGGAACTGTCCATGGGAATGTCTCACGATTACCACGAGGCCATTGCAGCCGGAAGCACCTTGATACGTGTAGGAAGCAAGATTTTTGGAGAAAGAAACTATTAACCATAAAAAATCATTATCATGGCAACATTAGAAACTACTTTTGCAGGGCTGAAACTCAGAAACCCCATTATCGTCAGCAGCTCCGGACTGACAGACAGCGCCGCCAAGAACCAGAAACTATCTGAGGCCGGCGCAGGTGCCATTGTGCTAAAATCACTCTTTGAAGAGCAAATCATGATGGAGGCTGACTGGATGGGAGACCCGAACATGTACCCCGAAGGCAGTGACTACCTTGTAGGATATATCCGCGAACATAAGCTGGGTGAATATCTGAACCTGATTAAGGAAAGCAAAAAGGTTTGCAATATCCCCATCATAGCCAGCATCAACTGCTATCAGAATGCCGACTGGGTGGAATTTGCCACCAAAATAGAAGAAGCTGGTGCAGACGCACTGGAAATCAATATCCTTGCACTGCAGACGGATGTACAGTATACATATGGAACCTTCGAGCAACGCCACATCGACATTCTGAGCCACATCAAGAAGACGGTCAAGATACCCGTCATCATGAAGCTGGGCGACAACCTGACCAATCCGATAGCTCTGATAGACCAGCTGTATGCCAACGGTGCCGCCGCAGTAGTGCTGTTCAACCGCTTCTACCAGCCGGACATCAACATTGAGAAAATGATACAAGTATCCGGCAACGTATTCAGCAATGAAGCCGATTTGTCTAAAGCCCTGCGCTGGATAGGCATCGCTTCGGCAGCCGTAAACAAGCTGGACTATGCCGCTTCCGGTGGTATCCACTCGCCCGAAGGCGTTGTCAAGGCAATATTAGCAGGTGCTTCGGCCGTAGAGATATGCAGTGTGCTTTATCAGAATTCAGCTACCATCATTGAAGAATACATCCGCTTCCTCAACTTGTGGATGGACCGCAAAGGTATGGAAACCATCAGCCAGTTCAAAGGTATTCTGAACGTAAACGACCCGAAGGGAGTCAATACCTTCGAACGTACACAGTTCTTGAAATACTTCTCTTCACATGAATGAGACAAAAGACTGACAAGAAGACAATAAAATTGAAAGGGTGATAACACTACAATGACGTTATCACCCTTTCATTTTATACTATACCGCTATCTTTTTATTTCTTCTTATCCAGCGCCTCAAAGCAGGAATTCTTGCTCACGAACTCCGGAACAATATCCTTCATGGCAGCAACAATTTTCATCTGGTCATAGGTGTAACTTACATCAATCAGCTTCTGGATACGCTCCTTCACCTCGTCATAGTCATACTCACGCACCGTGGCAATCATAATCTTCTCATGATAGGTGGGCTTTGTAAGCTCCTTCACATTCAAGAGTTCCTCGTAGAGCTTCTCGCCATGACGGAGACCGGTAAATTCAATCTTCACATCCGTACGTCCGGAAAGGCTGATCATACGCTTGGCAAGGTCCACAATCTTCACCGGCTTACCCATGTCGAAGATGTAGATTTCACCGCCGTTGCCCATACTGCCGGCCTCAAGAACAAGGCGGCAAGCTTCGGGAATGGTCATGAAGTAACGGATTATCTCAGGATGGGTCACTGTCACCGGGCCGCCACGCTGAATCTGGTCGCGGAAACGGGGAATGACAGAACCGTTGGAACCCAGCACATTGCCGAAACGCGTAGTGATGAACTGAGTGGCATGGCCTCCCTCCTTC
>NZ_JBCNZM010000288.1:0-3033 GCF_040227615.1 Bacteroides sp. RTP31139st1_H2_RTP31139_211217
CCTTTTACGGGGATAAGGGGACGATTCACAAACACCACGTTGTTATTCGTCTGAAATCTTCCTTTTTTTGCCTTGCACAAAAAGCGTATTTAACCCGAATTATTCGTTGCCATCTTCACCAATAAAAAAGTTACAAATCTTCCTTTTTCCGGCCAGCATAAAAAGAGTATTTATATCTTTTTTCATGGTGTCCCCCAAAGCCAACAATCAGTTATTGCACTGTAAAATTGATTAATTAACTTCTAAAAAATCAGAGATATGAAAAAGATTGAAAATTCATTCGCAGTAACAGGCAGGATTTGTAGGGATGCAGAAATCCATTTATTCGAAATAGTAAAGGTTGCACACTTCTCTATTGTGGTCAGTCGCATAGGCAAGATAAATGAAGAAAAAACATTTGTTTCCTCTGTTATGAAAGTTGAAGCCTAGAGTAAGATGGAAGACCGCTATGCTTTTTGGATACTGCAAAAAGATGTACTGATTACCGTTGAAGGCTACTTTAAGCCGGAAGAATGGACGGATTCTAAAAGTGGGGAGAAACGTAACCGCATTGTGATGGTAGCTACTAAGTTCTACCCGACTCCGGAAAAATAAGAACCCCCGGACTAAAAAGAAAAAGCAATCAAACGATTGAAGCGGCACAAGGTCGCTTCAATCGTTTGCTAATGCGGCAGAAGATTATAAAAAAAGTGTTTCTTAATTTGGTGATTTTCAGATTTATCGGTATTTTTGTATCAAAAATGATACCTAAATATGTTTTTCTATGAAAAGATTATATGATACATATACAATATACGAATTTTCAGATGAATGTATTGTAAAGGAAATCTGCAAGAGAGTTAAGTCTATAAGACTTAGCTGCTGTTTTTCCCAGCAAGAATTTGCGGATAAGGCAGGAGTATCTATCGTTACTATTAAGAGAATAGAATCTTGTAAAGTAAGTGATATTGCCCTAAGTACATTGCTTAAGATTTTGCGTATAAGTGGAACTCTTGAAGGCGTTGTCGGTTTGGTTCCGGAACTTCCAGACTCCCCTTTCCTAATCAATGAAAAAACAGGTAAAAGAATACAAAGAATTAACGGTAAACGTAAGATGGTATGAAGAAAGAGCCGATTATAGTGAATGTATATCTGTGGGGGACTTGCATTGGCAAATTGAATTGGGACTTTGAAAAGCATTGTTCTGTATTCCAATTTACGGATGAATATAGGAAACAAGATTATGATATATGCCCTTCCACACACCCTAAGAGAACCCCTTTGTTTGCGTCTTTCTATGGGAATAAAGATAAATTATATCAAGGGCTTCCGGAATTTCTTGCAGATGCGCTTCCTGACAAATGGGGGGCTTCCCTATTTGACCAATGGCTCACGGATAATAATATAAAGGTTACGGAATCATTGCCTCTATTGAAGCTCTCTTATATTGGCAAGAGGGCTATGGGAGCATTGGAATTTGAACCGGAATTTAATGATGATGCCATCCATGAGTCAGTAAATATGTCATCATTGGCAACTTTGGCTTCTAAAATATATAATGATCGAGATGCTGCTGTCATATCACCGGAGGATAGCCTCACGATGAAAAAGTTGATATATCTTGGAACTTCTGCCGGTGGCATGCGCCCGAAGGCAGTGATTGCCTATAATCTCGAAACGGAAGAGTTTCGTTCCGGCCAGGTGGATTTGCCTGAAAATTTTAAGCAGTATATCATCAAATTTAAAGAAGCAGATGACTCTCCTACCACAGAGATAGAAATGGTATATAGCGAAATGGCAAAGGCGGCGGGAATCAACATGATGCCATGCTTCCTGAAAGAAATTGATGGAAGAAATCATTTCGTAACGGAAAGATTTGATCGTAAGAATGGAGAAAAGCTCTTTAGTCAGACCCTTGCGGCCATTATGCCGGGTGCAGATGATTATATGAAGCTGTGTTGGATAGCAGAGACTCTGAAACTTCCCCAGGAAGACAAAGATCAGATATTTATCAGAATGGTATTTAATTATGTCGCAGGTATATCCGATGATCATAATAAGAACATATCGTTTATCATGGATAAGGCAGGGGTATGGCGTTTATCACCTGCATATGATGTAATGTTCACGGCAAATACATGGGAAAATTCTTCAGCACACATTCATTCGATGGGCGTGATGGGCAAAAGGTCTGCCTTGACTACAAGTGATTTCGTCAACTTTGCCGAGGATTTTGTAGAGGAGCCCGAAAAGAAGATATTACAGGTGTTCGATGCTGTAAGCAAATTTCAATCGTTATGCGCCACGTATGGCATAGATAAGGCTATATTTGATAAAATCCAACATGTATTGGATGGATTGGTCACTGATGATTTGGATTTGCTGCAATTAACTTAAAGAACAGTAGATGGTGATAGTTGCTCCAGTCTTTTCTGGAACGGCTTTCTTTTCTTTTGAGATCTTTATACCCCTATTTGTTATTTTGGAGAAAGTCACATGTTTCCCACCCACCCTTTCAGCGGAGTGACTGTCCCCGTTTCAGGATTTCTCATAGTCACTCGCAGGCTCCGTGATTGTGTGAAATCCAGGAATGGGGAAGGCAAAGGAGAGAGGCATATCCGGTCTGCTTTCGGAGCTTCGGCCACATCGAGACAACCTCTTTCCGGCGGCTATGCCACTCTCCTTTTATTTGCCCGGCAGTCTGTTGCTTACCCATATGCCCCAGCCTTTTAGGGCTGTATATAGGTAGTCGGATATTTCGCCGCTAAATCGGCAGTCCGCTTCAATCGTTTGCTTGCTTTTCTCCGAGTGGATGCCTTTCTGTTTTTCCGGTTGTATAATCTTCTTTTTCCGGAAACAGTTGTAGTGGCTGTATGCCTGTATGGTTATGTTCTCCCCGCAGAATCCGCAAGTCTGTTCTTCCGTTGCAGCCTTTCATTTTATCGTGCAGTCACTTTTTTCGATACGTGGAATATTGTATGCTTCATTCTTCGGCTTCATTTTTTTAAAAGGAATTGCAGAGGTTTCTTCCGGTGTGTCGATAGGCGGCTGACC
>NZ_JBCNZM010000289.1:0-2970 GCF_040227615.1 Bacteroides sp. RTP31139st1_H2_RTP31139_211217
CTATTTAACTGTCTATTGAGTTAGTAAATCATCACCCTTAATTCAAAAAAACAGCAAAAATGGCAAGAAAGAAATCTGTATTTATCCCGCCCAAGCTAAAGGATTGTGGCGGAGATCTAACAAAAAAATGGTATGTGGAATATTCCTTGAGGGATCCACAAACCGGGGAGATGAAGCGGTTTCGGCATTATGAGGGCTTTGCGGAACTGGCAACGGAAAGTGCCAGGCGTGCCCATGCCGAGAAAGTGATATCTACAATCAAAAACAAGCTCAACAGTGGGGAGGATCCGTTCGCTGAAAACCATGTTACCTATCAAGACGAGCTTATGTATCAGGCCATGGTCAACAGATGGGGCAATAACAGCAAGGGTGCCGTCAGCATCAGAGTGCACATTTCAGAATTCCTCCAACTGAAAAAAGCCGAACTTGCGCATTCCTCCTATCAGACTTACTGCTCCAAACTGAGGATCTTCTGTGAATGGGTGGAAGCGGGGTCCTTGGCAAACAAGAACGTGCGTGTAATATCAGAAGAACATATACACAATTTTTTTTATCACATAGTCGGAACTGGACATGTCAGTCGTAGGACAGTATTGAAATACAAGCAGTTATTGCATACTTTTTTCGATTACTTACTACACAAAAAGCTTGTTGTAGCTAATCCGGTCACCAATATACCTAATCTTGGCGAGAAAAGAGACGAAGCGGCAAGCCCAATTCCAGACAAGATCCGAAATATATTGATTGGCTATATGAGAGAGCACGACCCGCAACTCCTGCTATTATGTCAGCTTGAATACTATTGTGCAATCCGCCCGAAAGAATGCTTGTATCTGCAGATACGTGACATCAATCTGGAGACAGCATCCATTACCATCCGTCAGGATATCAGTAAGAACGGACTGACAGAAACAGTCAATATGCCAAGGCAGCTTTATGAAGTTCTTGATGACCTGCTGAAGATAGGCAACTATCCGGAAGACTGGTATCTTTTCTCTCGAGACGGCCAGCCAGGAAAACACAGACTTGGGAAAAATACTTTCAGATATAGATTTGACAGAATCAGGGATAAACTGGGATTAAGCAAAAGATACAAACTTTACAGCTTCAAACATACCGGTGGAGTAAAACTGGTCAATGCAGGAGTTAATACATGGGAAATACAAAAGCACTTCAGGCATAAATCAATTACTACTACAGAGAGATACTTGCAAAAAAGATTCGGGGTAAAAAGCTCCCTGATACAAGAGGATTTTCCCGATATGTAGATAATAAATAATGTAGGAGGCTAATATTGGTCTCCTACGCTCCTACAGTCCTACATATTATCTTCCATATGCTCCTTCAACCTATATAACCGGTCAATAGCCGGGTTATAGAATGCATCCGGATAATGCTGCTTAATATCGCAGATATTCGCATTAACATACATGGAGGTATCAAAAATATGTTCTGCCTCACTTAACATAACCTCCTTGGGTAACTGTGCGTTCTCAGCCCATTTCATTAAGGCATTCACGCTTTCTTCGTCATAATTGTATGCCATATTTTTTTGTTGCAAAGATAAATCATAGCAGAGAGAAGCCAAAGAAAAAAGGTCGCTTATTGGACTGCTTTACCTATCAAAACCTTACGATGTAAGAATGATGGATGCCTATTACCTAATCCCACCAAGAAAACAACTTGTAAGTTCTGATTTTATTATATAGATACCACGCCTTATATCTTCTCAATTCCTCTTTATGAATAATTTCAATATCATAATCATCTGTCGGGAAATTAAATAGGCAGAACCTTGATGCATTTTTAGTGTTAATGTATAGATTCCTACAAGCTATTATATGCGGACTTTCTACCATTTCATACATACCGTCATCTCTACGCATAGTCTTCATTCCTGAAAATTCCAACTGCAAATTATCTTTTTCGAGCACAATATCCAATAGGCCAATGCAAAGTTGCAAGTCTCTTGCCACTATAGGCATTTTATCCGAACGCGTACACTTTTTAAAGTATTCATACATTTCTATTATTTTCTTGCGCTCTATTTCCAATAAAAACGTATAATCCCAATCAAAATCCTTTTCTAAAAGCCTGCACCACGAATTAATCTTTGCACGTTTATAGTTGGACTCAGACCTATTTCTTCTCTGTTTCATATCTAATACTATTATTATTTGTTCTTACTTTCAGATAATCATATCTGAGCTTATATCAACTTAGATATAAAAGAAAGTAGGCACTGGAATACTTTTAACGAATCATTTCTTGTATAAAAAGCCCCGACGGAAGCCGGGGCCACTTATCAAATGAATGATAAGTAAAACTACTACAGCAACAAAGGTATGTTTTTTCTACCACATAAACAAATTATAACTCACCCCACCACCGACATAAAAACCACCCGGATAGCCATATCCTACCTGCAACCCTAATCCCCAACGCTTCTTCTTCGACTTGATGGGAACCGGATGATAGACGTCATTCGTCACTGTCTGATACACAGTTCTTGGGAATATCTGTAAACTATCCAGCCGAGGGTCTACATATCCGCTCACCACAGCCCGATACGAGCTGTCTGAATACACTACTTGTCGGCGATGAAGCAGCGTATCACCTATCCGTGTCGTATCATCCGGCACGAAACGCCAGAATACTGCCATCGGTGCAGAGATAAGCATCGTATCTACCTTGACAACCGTCTTTATCTTCGTCTCTACACGAACTTCAGCCGGAGGCTGCTCATGCGGACGGAACCAAACCACTATACAAGCAATTGCCAGCAGTACAATTAATATCCACGGTAACTTTTTCATTCCTCGAATCTCAAATCATTAATCCGATTCATCCAACCTCTCTTAAATTTATTGTTCGCCGGACGTTTTTTGCATATATCCTCGATGAAATCGAACCGTGCAATCTTGATCTGGTCGAACAACTCACGCGGGTTCCTGGCATTCACCGCAGCAA
>NZ_JBCNZM010000290.1:0-2919 GCF_040227615.1 Bacteroides sp. RTP31139st1_H2_RTP31139_211217
GTAGCTATAAGGAATTTCAGGAAAAGATTCTTCCACGTATCGCCCAAGAAGGCTACAACTGCATACAGATTATGGCTATCCAGGAACATCCCTATTATGGTAGCTTCGGATACCATGTTTCCAGTTTCTTTGCCGCTTCTTCCCGTTTTGGTACTCCGGAAGAACTGAAGGAGTTGATTGATACAGCCCATAGTATGGGGATTGCCGTTATCATGGATATTGTCCATTCACACGCTGTGAAGAATGAAGTGGAAGGCTTGGGTAACTTTGCCGGTGATCCTAATCAATATTTCTATCCCGGTGGACGTCGGGAACATCCAGCTTGGGATTCACTTTGCTTTGATTACGGCAAGAACGAAGTTATTCACTTCCTGCTGTCTAACTGTAAATTCTGGCTGGAAGAATATCATTTCGACGGCTTCCGCTTTGACGGAGTAACCTCCATGTTATATTATAGTCATGGTTTGGGAGAAGCATTCTGTAATTATGGAGATTACTTCAACGGACATCAAGACGACAATGCCATTTGTTATCTGACACTTGCCAACCGGCTTATCCATCAGGTCAATGCCAAAGCCATCACCATTGCCGAAGAAGTATCGGGAATGCCCGGACTGGCGGCAAAATATGAAGATGGCGGCTACGGATTTGATTACCGTATGGCCATGAATATTCCCGATTATTGGATTAAGACAATCAAGGAGAAAATAGATGAAGACTGGAAGCCATCCAGCATGTTCTGGGAAGTGACCAACCGCCGCAAAGATGAAAAGACCATCTCCTATGCGGAAAGCCATGACCAAGCTTTAGTGGGCGATAAAACCATCATTTTCCGCTTGATTGATGCGGATATGTACTGGCACATGCAGAAAGGAGACGAGAACTATACCGTAAATCGAGGCATTTCTCTCCATAAAATGATACGTTTACTGACTGCGACTACTATCAATGGCGGTTATCTTAACTTTATGGGCAATGAATTCGGACATCCGGAATGGATTGATTTCCCCCGTGAAGGTAACGGTTGGTCTTGTAAATATGCCCGCCGTCAATGGGATTTGGTGGACAACAAGAATCTGGCATATCATTATATGGGTGACTTTGATGCTGCCATGTTGGGAGTTGTAAAAAGCATAAAGAACTTCCAGGCTACTCCGGTCCAAGAAATATGGCATAATGACGGTGACCAGGGATTGGCCTATATGCGCAAGGACTTGATTTTTGTATTCAACTTCAACCCTATGCAGTCTTTTACTGATTACGGTTTCTTGGTTCCTGCCGGAACTTATGAAGTTATTTTGAATACAGATAATCCAGATTATGGCGGTAATGGTTTGACGGATGATACCATCAAACATTTTACCATTCACGATCCGCTTTATAAAAAAGACAAGAAGGAGTGGCTGAAGCTTTACATACCGGCACGTACAGCTGTTGTACTGAAAAGAACTAAATAATCATTTCATAACATTAAAAAAGAGGCAGATATCAATTCAGATATCTGCCTCTTTTTTATATAGGAGAGTCTTTTATTTCAATTGACTGTCGATGAAGTTCAACATCGTTTTTGCATTATCCATCATCTTCTTTTGAGCTGGTTTGTCTGCAGAGAGCAATGGAATAAGTTTATCCAAATATTCTTTGGCTTCCTTGAATTCAACTTTTGCTTTTTCTACATCTGTTTTCATGGTATTGGCACCCTTACTATAATACAAAGAACCCAGACTGTTAAGTGCATTTACATTATCTGCTTGGATAGCTATGGCTTGTTTAAATGCTTCTTCGGCTGCATCCATCTTTTTGGCTTTCTGCGCCATGATACCTTGATTTACGTAATAAGTGGCATACAATTTAGTCAATGTCTTATTACCGGGATTTGCTTCCAGCCCTTCCTTTAAAGTGGCAACATACTCATCATTTTTCTTCAAATCTTTCAAAGCACCGGCTTTACCTATATAAGCATTTGCCAGGTTATACTTTTTCTGTACAGCAATATCAAAATACTTCAAAGCTTCGGCAGGTTTCTTTATCTTATCGGCACAAACGCCACAGTTATATGCAATTACGGAATCTTGGTTGTTTGTTTGTGTCAGATAAGTACTAAATTTTGTGTAAGCTTCCTGGTAATTTTTAGCTTCAAGAGCAGCCTTACCATCGTTGACCAACTGGGCAGGGTCAGCATTCTGCGCAAAGAAATTCGTAGCTGCACAACATAGTGCAATAGATAAGATTAATTTTTTCATATGCTTTAATTCATTTAAAAGTTGATTCCCAAAGTTAGTTTACAATGGTATAGAAGCAAAACCTTTTTACTTTTTTTGAGGTTTTTAGCATAGTCGTAACAAGTGTTATTTTACGTAAAAGCAAATATCCGGATATGTGTGTTGGGCTTTGTCACATATGTTACACTTATACTTAGAATATCATATTATCTTTGCCACAAAAAAAGATTATGGAACAATTACATGCACATGAAGTCCTTCACATGATGGAAGGTAATAGTTATACTGAGTTATCATTGAGAGAAGCCATTATCCAAAAATTCGGCGAGCAGCAGCGTTTTTTCACCTGCTCTGCCAACAATATGGATGTAGATACCCTGATAGAATTTCTTAAAAGAAAAGGAAAATTTATACCCGCCAATGGTGGATTTACAGTGGACATGACTAAAGTTTGCAATCACTGATGAGGAATATTAATCCCTTCTTCTGTTAAATTGAATATTATTTATGTTAATAGTTAACGGAAATAATATTCTACTAAACCATGTTATAATATCCGCTGATTACCCGCTAAAATTTGGATATCTCCTGCAAGTACGTATCTTTGTACTGTGTTTTTCATAGTATTAGATTTAAGGTTAATAAAAAAGATTGGCTGTCTGGGATAGATAGCCTTTTTTTATGTCTAAATGTCATC
>NZ_JBCNZM010000291.1:0-965 GCF_040227615.1 Bacteroides sp. RTP31139st1_H2_RTP31139_211217
GGTTTGATTGTATTCACTGCCGCAAAGCTACAACCAAACCTCAAAGTGTAAAAGGTGCATTTGTTCGAATGCTTACATATCATTAAAACTTCAATGTTGAAGTTTCTGAAAAAATATGCAGATTCTTGCATGCGCGTGAAATCGCTACATAGAAGTTATTACAATCTTTATATTTATGCGCATCTAATATAATAACGTCATCAAACTCTAAGCCTTTTGTTAGCCATGTATTACCTATACATTTCCCATTTACTTTTCGTCCAATTATACGTATTTTGTTTTTGTACGTTTTCATACGTTCTAAACAGGATGATTCTCTATAATCCTGTAGAACTTTTTTTATAGCATTCAATAATGTAGGTCTTTTGTATCTCCATTTTAAATTCGTATGAACGTAATTAATTATCAGATATAACGCATCAAGACTTCTTGATTGTACAAAATTTTCATACATTATCTTCATCGTATCGCACTTTTCTTTTTCAGACCGTTTCCGTTTAACACCTTTTGAAGAAAACCATTCAGTAACATCTCCTTTATTGAATGAGATTGCTTCTAACAATTTTATAAGTAAATCACCTGTTATGTTCTTTTCTTCACATCTGAGGGAATCTATTGCTTGAGCACATTTGTAGAAATCCTTATCATCAATGGCTTCCAACAATTCAAAATCGTGCTTGAAATCGAATCTTTGACGACATTTTGCTCGATAAGTTATTCCACACTCAACAATAGGAGGAAATAGTATAAGTATGCTATCAGATTTTAATTTCAAAAGAGCATTACCTAATGTAGACCAAAATTTCTGTTCCTCTGTGGAGTGCTTGTAAAAGAATACGCCTTTGAATTCATTTGAATCATCTAATTTTATTTCGGAATTACTCAATAAGAGTTTACGCATTTTTATTACGCTTTCTCCCAAGTCTTTATTGCCACAATTATTCCATCTCCATGGGATAGAAAGA
>NZ_JBCNZM010000291.1:975-2812 GCF_040227615.1 Bacteroides sp. RTP31139st1_H2_RTP31139_211217
TTGTATTCCTTAAAATTGTTCAAATGTTTAGAAAAATCTACAGGCTCATCATTAAAGCGAATTATAGTTTGTAGTGGATCTCCAAGCAAATGCGTTGGCATAACAGACGATATTTTCTCAATTATTTTGTGTTGGATTATGGAGCAATCTTGATACTCATCTACAAAAATAACGGAATAAGTTCTTTTTATAATATTGAGCACCCCATTCAATGATATAATACGCAACACTTTTTCTTGAATATCATTAAAATACTTTTTATCCTCTTGTTTCTCAAGTATGTTTTTCCCATAGAACAATATTGCGATATGTTGAGCGAAGCCTGTTATTGTTGAAATGCATACGTTTTTCAAAGGTATGTGTTCCTTGGACATCTTCTGTTTTATTGAAGCAATTCCTGCATGAGTATGAGTCAGAATGAGTATGTTCTTAGACATATGAAGCCTAAGAATACATTTTGTCAACAGTGTAGTTTTTCCATGCCCAGCTGGAGCTATTACTAAAGATTTATTGTCATTTAGATAATTGTCTATTTCGCTATCCATAATCTTAATTTGTCCATTTGTTTGTATAGGCTGCTGTTATTGTCTATTTTGTTATTCCAAAAGCAGTTCCATAACAAATCACCAACATGCTCTGCTTTTTCTATGTTTTTGAACCATGCTGGATTATTTTTGGAACCTTTTGCCTTTTTCGCAATGCGCTCTCTCAATTCACTTGTGTCATTTTGAGGGTCTTTTAACTTATTTACGTCTTTGAATCCTATAGAAGCATAGATGTCTTTATCTTCATTTAGTTCATTCGCTAGCGCTACCAACTCATTAACATTTTCCCATTTTAGATCTTTGAATAATTGTCCTTCAAAAGAACATCCCTCATCCCATCTTATAATGGTTATACCTAATTCAATTGCTTGATTATGAAGATTTTTCAATTTGTCATCTTTCAAAACATCATTATCACTTATTACACAGACATCAAATCCTTTTTTATGCAAATCTATAGCACATTGATAGTGTTTTGTTCCTCCACCACAATCAGCAGCAACTATTCCTTTTGAGGAAAATCCGTTTCCGTTCAAATTCAGTTGTTCATCTAATTTTCGTACGATACCAAGTTCAGTCTTTCCCTCGCAACAAATAATTCTCTTTGCAAAAAATACATGCGGTTGTTTCCTTAGTAGAGAAATATTTTCTTCATTAAACGAATAAGCAGTTTTGTGATCAGGACTAATCATACAAAACTGTTTGCATGAAGCTTCACATACTACATGTGTAGAATGAGTACTTACGAACACTTGACCATTTGACGCATTCTTGAATAACCTAACGATATTTGTTACTCTATCAAATTCTAATCCCTGCTCTATTTCATCAATGAGAACAATGCCACCTTGCTTAGTAAGTTCCATTTGTATTGCCATAGACAATAATCGTTTGGAACCATTGCCCATCAATCTAAAAGGTCTGTTATATTGGTGTATTGCAACATTTCTTAGTGTGTATGCATTCTCCTTGTAGTCCAGTAATGGTTTCAAAGAATCACCACTCAAACCAAATTTTGTCAAATTATTAGAAATTTCAGTCAATCCATTTTCAAGTTCTTCAAATTTAGATGCATCTTTACCTGCTTTAAAGGCTGCTCTAACAGTAGCAAGCATTTTCTGTTCGACCTCTTTTCGTTCTGTAAGTGTACAGTGAGCAATAGAATGTAGTGGTGAAGTTCGATGATAAGAAAATTGACTGTCTGCGGTGTCTGCAACAAGAAAAGAATTGAATAATTCTCTGTCTTTTGAACAAAGTTCAATATTTTCAACATTTTCTCGTCCGCTTACAAC
>NZ_JBCNZM010000292.1:0-2855 GCF_040227615.1 Bacteroides sp. RTP31139st1_H2_RTP31139_211217
TGAAGCAGGAACTTGAAGGCTGCGGAGTTGGAACAGTTTATATAGACGTTCCACAGTTGCAGGTACATCCCTGCATCGGTTGCATGAAGTGTCGCAGTTCATTGAAGTGTTGTCTGCCCGAGGATGGGGCACAGAGAGTGTTGCAGTCTATGAAAGAAGCCGATGCAGTGATAATCGGTGCCCCTTGCTATTGGGGAAACATGCCGGGAGAAGTGAAAGTGCTTTTCGACCGTATGGTTTACGGTATGATGGGGGAGAACTCTTGGGGAATGCCCCTTCCGCTTCATAAGGGCAAGAAAGCGATTGTGGTAAGCACTTGTACTACCCCTTATCCTTTCAATATTCTCTATAATCAGACGCACGGTGTGGTGAAAGCTTTCAGGGAGATTCTGAAATGGAGTGGTTTCAAGATTGTGAAAACCATTGAGAGGGGAGGTACTAAGAAGCATCCTGAGCTGACGGAAAAGGATATGCGGAACTGCAAGAAAGCAGTGCACAAATTATTGTAAAGTATTGAAAAAGTCAATATGAGTAGAAAAGAAGAATATAAATTGCAGAACGAACAGTTTCTGGAGCAGTTGCGTACGGCAGAAGGAATCAAGGAATTGCCTTGCGGCATACTTTATCGGGTATTGGAGGAAGGCAGAGACGGTCCGACACCACGTCTCAACAGTGTAGTATCTGTGCATTATAAAGGCACGCTTATTAATGGGCGTGAGTTCGATAATTCGTGGAAACGGAATTGTCCGGAGGCTTTTCGTCTGAATGAAGTGATTGAGGGCTGGCAGATTGCCTTGCTACGAATGCATCCCGGAAGTCGTTGGATTGTATATATCCCTTACACCATGGGATACGGTACACGTACCAGTGGACCCATTCCGGCGTATTCCACACTGATATTTGAAGTGGAATTACTAAATATCTCGTGACACTGCTGAACAATTTGCTTTTTTATCTTGTTCTCATATAAGAATTTAGAAAAACTCAATAGGTATGAATATAGATAAGAAAGCAGGGCATATTGACCCGAAAGTAGCATTGTCCCAGGCAGAACATGAAAAGGGAACAGTACCCGGACAACAGATTGGCCTTTACGGTAATGCAGACAAGAGAGATGTTCGTCAGGTCGTAAAGATTCTGAATCCTGACAAAAACAGTATGGAGAGCAGAGGTTAACCCTCTGCTTTTTTTATTACATGCCTCTTTCTTCGTCGAGTCCAGATGATTTGTTGGAGGGTTTTGTATCTTTGTACCCGGAAATGAAACTCTTAAAAACAAAAGCAGGATGCTACGGAAAGGAGACCTCACTCAAGGAGGCATAACCGGTACTTTATTGCATTTTACCCTACCCATGCTGGTAGGGTCTTTTTTGCAGCAATGCTACAACATTGCAGATACGCTCATTGTAGGCCAATGCATTGGTGCAGGGGCGTTGGCGGCGGTCGGTTCGGCATACACACTGATGGTTTTCCTTATATCCGTTTTGCTGGGACTGGCGATGGGCAGTGGCACTGTGTTCTCTTTACATTATGGTGCCGGAAACCATGTAGCACTGCGTCGTAGCATATTCAGTTCGTTTGCACTAATAGGTATCGTGACACTGATACTGAATGTAGTCGTTTTTATCTGGCTCGATCCTATTCTCCGGCTGTTGCAGGTTCCGCAAGACATATACGGCATGATGCGCAGCTACTTGTGGATAATCTTCTGCGGTATAGTTTTCACCTTTATCTATAACTTCTACGCATCTCTGCTGCGTGCAGTAGGGGATTCTGTCACTCCGCTTTGGTTTCTGGCAGTTTCTGTCGTTCTGAATATAGCGCTCGACTTGTTTTTTATCCTACAACTGGATTGGGGGATTCAGGGTGCGGCTGCGGCCACTGTCCTCGCTCAAGGAGTAGCTGCTCTGGGCATCATCATTTATACTTACAGAAGGCGTCCGGAACTGCGATGGCATCATGAAGACATGTGTTTTGACCGTACTTGCTTGAAGGAAATAGCTTCCTTCTCTACACTGACTTGCGTCCAACAGTCGGTGATGAATCTGGGAATCCTGATGGTACAGGGGCTTGTCAACAGCTTTGGAACAGCGGTAATGGCAGCTTTTGCGGCAGCTGTGAAGATTGACTCTTTCGCCTATATGCCCGTGCAGGAATTTGGGAATGCCTTTTCCACCTTTATTGCACAGAACTTCGGGGCCGGACGTTACGACCGTATCCACCGGGGTGTTCGCAGTGCATTTGTCACGGCTGTTGTTTTTTCGCTCCTTGTGTCCGTATTGGTTTTCATCTTTGCCAAACCGTTGATGCTTATCTTTGTCCGTCCGGACGAAACGGAGATTATTGCGGTGGGAGTGGCGTACCTACGCATCGAAGGTGCTTTCTACTGTGGCATCGGCATCTTGTTTTTGCTGTACGGATACTATCGGGCCATCCGTATGCCGGGCATGTCTGTTGTGCTGACCGTGCTGTCGCTGGGCACCCGTGTAGTTCTTTCTTACTGGCTTGCTTCGATACCTGAGATTGGGGTGACGGGCATCTGGTGGTCCATCCCCATCGGCTGGCTGATTGCCGATGTAGTCGGTATCTGGTGCTATCGGTATGTTAAAGGAGTTAGAGGGAGTTAAAAGAAAATCCGGCAAATTTGCTCCACTGTCCTTCGGATATTTTCTTGAGCAAATTCAGGCTGCATGGCCTGCTCCAAAGAGACGGGAGAGGGGGTAATGGAGAATACGCCCCGGAATCCGGCTGCATTCAGTATCCCGGCATCCTCTATCGCTCCTGCCAGCAGGATGACGGGAATATGTTGCCTTCTTGCTTCCTGCAAGATGCCCGAAGGTACTTTCCCCATAAGAG
>NZ_JBCNZM010000293.1:0-2831 GCF_040227615.1 Bacteroides sp. RTP31139st1_H2_RTP31139_211217
CAGCAGCACGGCGACCTTGTTGCTTCTGGCCCTGGCGATCAGGTTGTCGAGTCCCTTGAAGTAGATTGTCGGCAGCTCGTCGATGATGATGCCCGATTTGAGCTGGCCTTTCTTATTTATGAGCTTGACAATCCGGGAATTATACAATCCCAAAGCCGCTCCGTAAATGTTTTGCCTGTCGGGATTGTTCCCCACGCAGAGTATCTTGGGATCGTTCGGGTTATTGATGTCGAGCGTGAAGTCATCGCCCGACATGACCCAATATAGCTGGGGCGAAATCATGCGGGAAAGCGGAATTTTGGCCGATGCTATCTGGCCCTGGAGCTGGTCTTGAGCGCCTCCGAGCCAGGCATCCATAAAGGGGCTGAGGTAGTTTTCGAGTTCCGGGTAGGATGTCAGAATCGGGAAAATATCCTCGTACCGCTTGTTCAGGAACTCGATGGCGTGCGGGAAGGTACAATACCGCCCGTTGTCGTAGATGCGCAGGAACCAGATCACGGCCGCGAAAAGGATAATGGGGCTTTCCACAAAAAAATCGCCCTGCTTCTGCACCCAGCTTCGGTTCAGGTTGAGCATGATGGTATAGGCGCTCTCGTAGGCGTCCGAAATATCGGTCATGAAGTCCGGGTGAATGGGGTTACAGCGGTGCGAGCGGCGCGGGTCGTCGAAATTTATGACGTAGAAAGTCGGGATTTTCTTGTAACCTTTCTGGTGATTCAGCAGGTGGTTGTAAGCGATTTCCGAAAGATCGGGAAACTTGTAGTCATAGATGTATTGGGTATAGCCCTTTTCGATTTGCTGTTTAATAAACTGGTTTACAACACAATAACTCTTCCCGCTGCCCGGGCTTCCCATGCAGATGCAAGCCCTTTGCGGGTTTACAACGTTGGCGAACCCGTTGTTCCACTGTTTGTTATAGTAAAATTTCGTCGGCAGATTTATGGAGTACTCGTTCTCGATCAGGCGTGTTTCCTGCTGGAATGATTCGTTCTCGTTATTGAAAGGGTCATCCATGAGATTGTTCTTCAGCAGGCGGGACATCCACACGCCGCCCATCAAGAGGCAGATATACCCGGCCGATAGGGTCAGTATGTAGAAAGCCGCGTTCGCCGCTGCCGTCAGCGGCAAGTCCAGCAGCCACCAGTTGAAGAAGAACAGCACGCCTCCCGTGGCCAGCGATGCCGTGATTTTCCGCCAGGTAATTTTCTCCTCTTTTACTCCTTTTGTCCCGAGGCATGAAAGGGCGAGGAACACTACGGCGAAAAGTTTCGTCCATAGTATATTCCGGAACAGCCCCGCGGTGCGGTCGAAGTTCAGCAGAATCCTATCGACCACGCCGATATTGATTCCCCATTCCCGTATCTGCCCGTAGCAGAACCAGTAGATGTTGATAACCACGAACAAGATACTCAATGCCCGCATGAAATCCATTGTTTTAGCAAGACCCCGAAGGTCGTCTTCCTGTTGCATAACCGTAAGATTTAATAAATGAATGATAATTGAGATGTTATACTTTCCTCCGTCGTGAGGTATTCCGCTTCCGTTGCCCGTCCCGTCCGGCAGGCGCTTGTTTCGGGGACAAGCCCCTCGTGTTTTCCCCGGGATTCCGTTTTCCGCCGAAGCGCAGCTCGAAGGCGTTGGCCGAGTATGCCTTTCCCAGCCGTGATCCGTTCACGACCGTCCGTGTTTCGTGGTCAATGAACGTCACACCCACGATGCGGCCGTTTTCGTTGCGTCGTATGTAGAGATCCACCCGGGCTCCCCGCAGGCGTTCGCGCAGTTCTTCCTCCGTGGGTTCTCCCCGAAGCGCTTTATCGACCCGGCCACGGATTTGCCTCCTCGTGTCGTCCTTCCCGAACCGTTCGGCGCTACGCTCCATGTGCCGTTCCAGCCCGTCATACCCGACCTCTTTACCGAACAGTGAGGATTTGAGCGGCGCGGCCACTGCCTTGTCCCCGTTCTCGTCCAGCAGCGTGTAGAGCAATCCCCGGTAGGGGGTTCCGTTCCGCTCTCCCCGGACTTCCTCTATACCTATATTATATAAGGACAGCAATGCCCGGAACTCGCCGAGGGTCTGGAAGCGGTATGTCGCCACGGCCGGTTTTATTACCGCTGCCACCTGGCGTTTCAGGTCGCCCCGCGTGTAATCGGCGGGGACGATCCCTTGCCCTTTCTCCCGCCTTCTCCCTTTGGCGGGATGCAGTCCGTACTCCCGTTCCAGTTCCTCGGTAACGGCCACGCTGCGTTCGTTGCGCCTGCTGTCGTTTATCTTGCGCCCGTCCTGGGCCACCTGCACCGACACGATATGGATATGCTCCCGTCCGATGTCGGTATGCTTGAATACGATATAAGGTTGTCCTCCCCAGCCCATGCGCTCCATGTAGGCCCCGGCTATCTCCGCGAGCTGCCCGTCGTCAAGGCGGTCTTCGGGAGCCGGGTTGAGCGATACGTGCACGACGGGTTTTTCCGTCCGGTAGTGCGAGGGCATCCAGCGCAGGAGGTCTTCTGCCGTCGCGGCCACGTTGAAGCGCCCATCCGCCGGCTCCCTCACTATGTGGGTCAGCAGTACTTTCCCGTCGCCCCGATCGACTTTCTCCTGGTTGTACGCCAGCGCGCCGTACACGTCTTTTCCGGTGGTGATATTGGCTACCATCGCTGTTTGAACTCTTCGGAGAGCGACACGACCTGCTGCCCGACGGCCGCCAGTTCACGTGTCGCTCTCTCCAGTTTATAGAGCAGCGCGAGTGTTTTCTTCTCGGAAAAATGCGCGTGCAGCTCCTTCACCACCTGGTTGTAATTCGGTCCCACGGCACGGAATTGGGCGTGGAAAG
>NZ_JBCNZM010000294.1:0-2766 GCF_040227615.1 Bacteroides sp. RTP31139st1_H2_RTP31139_211217
GATGCACCCCAGCAGGATTTGAATGCACATTATCTGGCAGATGAAGCAGATGTATCCGGTAGTTCCGTTGCCGAAGCTACCGCCCGTGCGGTCTGCCTTCTGTCGTTTATACGCTCCTTGTATGAGAAGCATCCGGTTGTTGTAACCAAAGACGGAGTTGCTATTCCGGTGGGGAATATATGGAAGGAGCAGCAGTTGTATGCCATCTTGTTTGAAAGGGGAGAATTGCCTCTCGAGAAGTATATCACGACTCGTTTCAGTGGCGGGAAACTTGATTTCAGCCTTGTTGATGACACTCATGGATTTTCCCTTATTGACAATGAGAACCAAAACGAGTTTATTGATTCATTCCGCAAATTTGAAGAATTGGATTGGAATGCCATTGCAACGGACAAAGGGTTAGATTATAAACCGTATAATAAAAGTAAGAAAAGCAAGCGTTATTTTTCAGATGAGCAATGGAAGAAAGGCATTAAGAAATTCAGGATCACTCAGCGGAACAGGTGTTTTGGTTATGTGGATAATGGTATTTTTTATGTGTTGAGGTTTGATTTGGACCATGAGCTAAGCGATGTGGGATAATGTTTTTATAGTCTTGGTATTATTTTTATAGATATAGAAAACTGTCCAAAAACTCATATCCTGTTTATACATACTATACTATGTGTTCGATAAGAGTTCTTGGACAGTTTGAAGTATATTCTATCCCTTTCCTATTTAAAGTTTACTAAAAAAGCAAGCAATTGCAAATTTATAAAGATTTGAATCCTGCTTATCTCCATATACTTTCAAATCAAATGTGTAATTCAAAAAAGCTTCTTCTAATCTTTCTATTTCATCAACAGACAAAAAAGGTTCTTTGAAAAATAGGAACTCTACAGATTTTACTTTTCCGTACGAATCACAAATAAATGTAGTGGCTATCTTTTCAGATTTCAATTCTTCCAATCTTGCCGGTGATAATACTTCTATGTATAAGTTATTGACTGGTGTCGTTTGTTTGGCTACAAAATTGTCCAGTATTTTATCTTGCTGAAAACTTCTATTCAAAGTTTGACGATAAATCTTCTGGTTCTTATAATCATATACATAAGATTTGCCATTGGAAACTTTAACTTCGTTTTGTGCACAAATATTATTTGTAAAAACAAATAATGCGACAATTACTGAAATGAAAAAACTTAATGTCTTCATAATATCTTTTTTAAATACCGTAATTATTATTTATATAATCAAGTAGCGAAGGTTGCATACTATAAATGATACCTTTATTATAGCCAGGATCTTTAACTTTAAAAAACTCCATATAGTTGTAATAACCATATCCAGCATATTTAGTAGATAACACATCTGATAGAGAAGGAAATTTTTCATCAAGAAAACCATCTTCACATAACAACATAATCCATCTTGTATAATCATCGGCATGTGTCGGTCCTGCTCCTAAGCCACCAAATCCATATCCATTAGCGCAATATATAAGTTCTTGAATAATCTTTGCTTCAAATTCTATGTTTGGAGTTCCTTCTTTACCTGCATATTGAAGAATTCCATTGAAATATACTCTATCTTGTGCGGCATGTATAAACTCCTCCTGTATTGAATTCGTTGCGATTGTTGAGCCTGTTTTCAACAATACCTCATTCGTTTTTGCATTGTACGAAGCTGGTGCTGTGCCTGTATCGCCTCGGGATATTTTTGATACCTTTTTAGTTGTCAGTTTCTTGAAAACACATCTGTATCCTTTGCCTAAAGGATTACTTTGTAATTCCTCAAGAATGGAATTGACAGAACCTTGGTCTGTTAAACTCAACGACACATTATTAATAAAGCTACTCATAGGATAAGTCAATGAAGCTCTACCCGAAAGTCCCCTTGTGGTAACATCATCTTCATAGGAGAAAAGTAAATCATCCCCAGAGCATGAAACCATAAATAAAATGGCTATGCATGAAATAAATTTGAACATCTTTTTCTTCATAATGTTTTTCAATTAAAGATTAATATTTAATTAGAGTTTACACTTTCTTAAAGTTGATATACTAGCGAATTGGACTGCCTTTTGTTTAATGTCGTTGAATTTAACGACATTAACTATATGATCTAACGTATCTAATATAAATTCCATTCTTGTTTAAACCGATTAGTCGGTTTGCTTTTACAAATATATAAGTTAAAATCAAAAAATGAAAACCTATCCTTGGTTATTTTCAAAAAAATATCAAAGGGTACTAACGGAAGCTGATTGATGTAGAATGTCTCTCAGAAAAACATTGTATCTTTATGTTAAGAAGAAAAAAGGAATTATGGATTTTGAAGGAGAATGTAACACGCGGACGGCTTCCGTATTCCAGTTGAAGCGGAAAGGGGAAAAGGTTACTTCAATGCTGAATCCAACTCCCGATTTCCTGGAGGTTTAGTATGGAAGCCCAAACAGAAAAGCGAATAGATAATTCCCGATTTATTTACCCGTATCATGGACTTGCCGTACGGTTACTTCTGTCAGGTGGTAAAAAACGGCTGATAAACATAGCTCTTTTGAGAGTTTTAGCTGCTTGTTCAAGCAAGGGAGTTTTTAAGGGGTGTAAACCACTTTCGATAAGACTATCAACGATTTGTTGACAGCACCGGAAGCCCGTGCCATAGATGAAGCGGATGTGTCCGGCAGTTCCGTTTCCGAAGCCACTGCCCGTGCGGTCTGCCTTCTGTCGTTTATACGCTCCTTGTATGAGAAGCATCCGGTTGTTGTAACCAAAGACGGAGTTG
>NZ_JBCNZM010000295.1:0-2584 GCF_040227615.1 Bacteroides sp. RTP31139st1_H2_RTP31139_211217
GCTGTTGAATTATCGTCCGATAACTGTTGGACGATAATTCAACAGCTGTCGGACGATAATATAACGATTGTGGGACGAATAGATTTAAGTAAAACAGAAATTAGTTTGTAGCAACTTCAGTAAGAGCTCATGGCGGTACTGAAAAAATTTATAGCAGTTGCAGTTTGATGCCAAATGACAAGCTCAGATAATCCTTGGGTTTCAGATACTTGTTGGTGAAGGCGCTGACTACATATAGGTCACATGTACTTATTTCATAGAAGAAAGTGATTTCTTTGGCCGTGAACCGTCGTTGCGGGTCGATGTCGTAAGTGATGCGCTGTCCTAAGAATGCATGGATGCGTACCTTAGAGGAGAAACCATAATATCCTTTAGGGTAGCGTTCCGGTTCATTGACCCAGAATTCATCGCCGAATACCGTGTTCAGATACATACCGCAAGCCAGCGGTTCTACAGAAAAACGGCTCTGTTTTATTTGCAGGCTCCAGGGAAGGTAGTTCTGCTTGACAGTGAATGTCAGCTTGGTACGTTTGGAGTCATATTTGGGCAATACTCCGAAGAATACGTCTGTTTCCCATTGGTTTCTTCTGCCGTAATCCCATCCGGTACCGAATGACAGCAACCCCATATTGCCGGCAAACTGAATTTTGGTGTGCGTCGGAATCAAGGCCTCCCAATGCCTGCGGTAGCGGTGTACGCGGCGGTCATAACGGTTCTCTCTGGTCTGGCTTTCAATGACGGCATCCGGTTGCAGGTCCATCCATACGGTATCGTGTTCTATGATGAAGATGGTATCTCTCTCTTGTGAAAAAGCAGAAAAAGAGCATACCGACAAGAAGACGACGGCGCATGCCAGGTGATTAATAATATGCCACTTCGCGTTCATATCCGTCGGGGGTTATGGTGAATATATAGTAATTGCGGTTCTTCATGCAGTCGCTCATGTAATACATTATCCCATCTTCAAAGAGGTCTTTCTCGAAGCGATGGTGTTCGTGTGCGGATGTACAGAACTGCAGTCCGGGAAATTCCTTGATGTAACGCTGGAATACGTGTGCCACATTATTGTTGAACTCGTTGCAGAACGGGCGTATATGCATGGACACAACGGTTTTATCGAATTCCTCTTCATGGTCGCGTATCTGTGCGGCAAGAAACTCGAAGTCGGGAATGGGGCGGGAGTAGTCAAATTCGATGGCGTTGGTATTCAGGCAGACAAACTTTACCCGTCCTGCAATGAAGGAGAAATTGGGGTCTCCGAATATTACGCGATAAGTCTCTTCGCCCGTGCCCAGACAGTCGTGGTTGCCGAGAAGTACCACATAGGGTATCTTGAGTTTGTTCATAATGTCCCGTTGCCAAAGGAACTCGTCTGTTACACCGAAGTCACTGACGTCTCCGCCATGAATGACGAAATCTATGTCGTCCCGCTTGTTGAGGTGGCTTACAAAGTCGTCGGTCTCGTCATACCAGCGCTGGGAATCACCCATTGTTACGAACCGGATTGTTGTCTTGTTCTGGCAGTTCTGCTCTATTTGGGCAATGTTGTGGGCATTGACATCGGTTTCACCGCTGATGTGTACATCGTAAGGGTGATAATCTATCATGTCGCAGCCGGCTATAAGCAGGCATAGGAATGAAGGATATAAGAGTTTGGGGAATTTCATGTGCAGGTGCTTCATTTTACGTTTATACTCTATCTTTAGAAAACTGTGGGCAAAGGTAAAGTTTTCATTCTTATGGATTCTTTTCTAATTTCCCTTTTTTTTGTTCTATGAGGCTGAACAGAGATTCGGCCTCTGTCTAATTTTTAGACGGGAGTGTCTAAAAATTAGACACCTTTGTCTTCTTCTGAAATACGATATGCGCTGATAATCAGGTTTGTGTATTCTTTGGCACGCTTTCTGCAATATGAAAAGCAAGAAAATAAATCTAATAAACGATAAACGGAATGAAACAAATCTATTATGTAATTCAGACTTTACTGCGGGGACGCGGTTCGAATATCATCAAGGTCATTTCTTTGGGATTGGGATTGACGATGAGTATTCTGCTTTTCTCCCGCGTGGCATATGAACAGAGTTTTGACACTTGCTTTAAGGATTATGATAACTTGTATCAGGTATGGTCGATATTCTCGGTGAAAGGAGAGAAGTTTGAGCCTCAAGAGTGGAATTGCGGTCCCGTGGCAGGGGCCATTTTGGAGAACTTCCCCAAAGAGGTGGAGTCGGCAGTAAGTTTGAGCACGTCTATGGTATCTGCTCCTCTTTACAATGGAAGCGTGCGTCTTGATGACAGGAAGATTGCAGCCGATTCGCTGTTCTTTCGTACTATGGGCATCGACGTCCTGAACGGCAATCCCGAAAAGGACTTGGTGCAGAAGGATATTATTTTCTTGAGTGAACGCTTTGCAAGGAAAGTGTTCGGTGAGGAGAATCCTATAGGGAAAACGCTTAATTATGACCATCAGTTTGACCTGACGGTGAAGGGAATCTATGCCAATTTGCCTGAGAACGCCACAATCAATCCGGAAGCGGTTATCTCGATGCCTACCTTGTGGAGCCGCAACTGGAATAACTACTCG
>NZ_JBCNZM010000296.1:0-2465 GCF_040227615.1 Bacteroides sp. RTP31139st1_H2_RTP31139_211217
AGCTTTCGTTTTGAAGTCATAATAGTAACACATTTATTAGTTTGTAAATGTGTCTACCTATATCAGGATAAGACATAACGCTTTTACATTATAGGGTAAACATCCGGTAAATATAATCTGCTGATTATTAGCTTATATATTGTCGGTCGTAACCTTTAGATGCCTTTCGCTTTGAAGGCCAGCGCATACATTCGCATCTGTTTTACCATAGACAGCAGTCCGTTGCTACGGGTGGGCGACAAGTGTTCCTTCAGTCCTATTTTATCAATGAAATAGAGGTCGGCGTTCAGTATCTCATCCGGTGTGTGCCCGGAGAGTACTTTGATAAGCAGTGAAATGATTCCTTTCACAATCAGTGCGTCGCTTTCGGCCTGGAAAATAATTTTTCCGTCCACTTCGTCTGCCTGCAGCCATACGCGGCTCTGGCAACCTTCAATCAGGTTTTGTTCCGTCTTGTATTTTTCGTCGAGCGGTTCCTGCTCGTTTCCTAAATCAATAAGAAGTTGGTACCGGTCCATCCAATCGTCGAAATCATTGAATTCGGCAATTACTTCATCTTGTACTTCGTTGATACTTATCATGGGATTTACTATTTTACTATTTACGATTTACTATTTGATGGTCTATTTCTCATTGTAGATGACTTCCAGCAAGGTCTGTCCCACTGCGTTGAGAGTGCCCTTGTCGATGATGTCCATGGTGTCGTCTATCGTGTGCCAGAAGTCACCGAAGCCGGTGTCGCAGTTCGGGTCATAGTTGATGATGTCTACGCAGGGAATCTGCCGCAGGTTGTATACATACATATGGTCGTCTGTCACTTCGGTGCCTTTTTCTTTGGGGAAGAAGTTGCCGAAGCCCAGGCGGTGGGCTGTGTTCCATATCTTGTTCACGTACTTACCGGCGGTTCTTTGAGAGAACTGTTCCTTGTAGAAGGTGGCGTTCTTTCCGCCCACCATGTCGAGCAGGATGCCGTAGCGGGCATTATAGCCGTCTACATGGGGTACTCGTCCCCAATATTGCGAGCCCAGGCACCAAGTGTCGTTCTTGTATGCACCTTGATAGAAGTAGGGGATGCCATAGTCTTCAGCGTCAAAGAAGATGATGTCGATGCCGATGGCTGGAGCCTGCTGTTGCAGTTGGCGGGCCACTTCGAGCAATACGCCTACACCGCTGGCTCCATCGTTCACACCCAGGATGGGGCTGTGATGCTTCGTCTTGTCGGCATCCTGGTCGGCATAAGGACGGCTGTCCCAATGGGCACAGAGCAGTACACGCCTTTTACTTTCCGGATTATAGGCGCCGATAACATTGCGCGCTTTCAGGATGGTGTTGTCGTAAGCCACCAGGTCGGCATGCTGGTTGTATACCTTGGCGCCGAATTCCTCCAGCTTCTTGGCAAGGAATTCTCCGCAGGCTTTGTGGGCGGCGGTGTTGGGCACGCGCGGACCAAAATCCGCTTGGGTCTGTATGTATTGGTATGCACTGTCTGCACTGAACTGGGGCACTTGGACAGTCGCTTTGGTCGCATCGCCCTCACTGTCATTATCGGCTGCAGACTTGCTGCTGTTGTTGCTGCATGCCACTATCGCTACAATCAGCAACAGCAGCAACGGGATAAATGTATAATTCCGTTTCATTCTCTTTCTGTATTAAAACTTAGTTTCACTTCTTTCTTTCCAACTTCCAATGTTACCGCAGCACCGTTTATCAGCGGTACGTTCATGCTGACATGTCCGACGGGAAAATCGAAACATATCGGGTAATCGTATTCCTTCACCAAATCGGCCAATGCGCCATATAGGTCTTTTCCCAGGGACTTGTTCTCCTCGTATTCGGTGAATTGTCCGATGATGAGGCCGGAAAGCTTGTCGAGGACACCTCCCAGTTTGAGATTGTACATCATGCGTTCCACCGCATGTGGGCGTTCTCCCACATCTTCGATGAAGAGGATGGTGCCTTCGGCGGGAATATCGTAAGGAGTACCACGCAGCCCGTAGAACACAGACAAATTGCCGCCGCGCAACACGCCTTTTCCCTCTCCCTTATGATTTAGTTTGTGCCCCGGGCAGACATAACTGAATGCTTCGGTTCCTCCCAATGCCTGCCCGAATAGTATATCCTTCAGTGCTTGTGTGCAGAAGTCGTCTTCCGGTTCTACTGTGAGATGGCGCGCCATGGGGGCGTGCAACGACGCGAAGCCGTTCTGCTGGAACAGATTATGGAGGGCGGTGATGTCACTGAATCCGATGAGCCATTTGGGATGCTGCCTAAACTTGGTAAAATCCAGTTTGCCTATCAGATGCACGGCTCCGTAACCGCCCCGACTACAGAATATGACTTTGGCTTCTTCATCGTCCATGGCTTCCTGCAGGTCCTCGAGGCGTTGCCGGATATTTCCTGCATACGTTCCGTTGGAACTCCCCGCGTGCTTTGCGAATACGACTTCCAGCCCCCAGGACTTCAAA
>NZ_JBCNZM010000297.1:0-2301 GCF_040227615.1 Bacteroides sp. RTP31139st1_H2_RTP31139_211217
ATATCAGAGCGTTATATTAATAACTTATCGGGTGATTTCAGCATCTGTTTTTCGGAACATCTAACTGGACACCCTATCAACTAAACGGCTTATTAAGTTAACTTTCAACGTAACTCGTTGCATGATAGGAGAAGATGGAATCACTCGCGTTGTAGAAGTCTCTGAACTTTACAACCGTTTGACGAATAAATCTGAGCGTGAACGACTCATGATTGATAATGAATCTGTTGTCAACCGTTTTGCTGGATGGGCAAAATCGTTTGAACCATATAAAGAATACGTAATATTTTAACTGCATAATTATATGGATATGCAATATGTAAAATTAAATAATGGCATTGAAATGCCGCAAGTTGGTCTAGGAACGTTTCTTATACCGAAGGATAAGCTAGAAGATACTTTGATAAAAGCTTATGATATGGGTTACAGGCAGTTTGATACAGCTTGGAGATATTATAATGAGGCTGATATTGCCCGGATTTTCAAGAAACATGGTATTAAGCGTGAAGATGTGTTTATTACTACAAAAGTAAATATTGATGCGTTTTACTATGGGGGATATAAGTATGGAATTCATAGAATTCTTAACCGAAGAAATAATGTCAGTATCGAACAAGCTATTCTAAAATCTTTTGATAACCTTGATACGGAATATATAGACTTATTTTTGATTCATAATCCTTGGAAAATATTCATGGATATGTGGGAGGTTCTTGAGAAATTCTATAAAGAGGGAAGAATCAGGGCAATTGGAGTTTCCAATTTTCTGCAGCCACATATTGAAGCTTTGAGTGAGATTTCGGATGTTGTTCCTGCTGTAAATCAAATAGAAATTAGTCCATTAAACGCTCAGATTGAATTAACAAAATACTGTCAGGATAGAGGAATTGCAGTTGAAGCTATGTCGACATTCAGTCATTTTCGTTCAGTAGAGCCAAGACTGGAGATTATCGAGCATCCTTTGATTTTGGCAATCGCAAAAAAACATGGTAAGAGCACCGTTCAAGTAGTCCTACGGTGGCTTGTCCAAAGAGGTATTATTGTGATTCCTAAGACTTGGAATATGGTTCATTTGAAAGAAAATATTTCGATTTTAGATTTTGAACTAAGTGTTGATGAAATGGCTGAGATAACTTCTTTGAATAAGGGTAGGTATTTGAACTATAATCCATTTGTCGCACAAAGAGGGCTGCCTAAAAAATATAGGAACTGGGAAGGGTTTAAGAATCCTGATAATTTCACGGATATGTTCAATAATTTTCCAGCATGGAGAAAATGGTTATCAATCTATTGATGATATAATTTGAAGGCATTGAAGATTGTGCTGATAATCGGTGATTCAATATTTTTAATATAATGTTAACTGTAAAATCCATTGTCAATACTATTCTAGAATCAAAAACATATATTCTTGAAGTTGATAGATTGGATTTTTGGATTGTGGACCCTGGAGATGTTGAAAAAATTATGGAGATTGTGGATAAAGACAGAGTGCTGAAAGGGATTTTACTGACACATATTCACTACGATCATATCTATGGATTGCCTGCTTTAGTACGGATATTTCCCAGTGCAATAATCTATACTAATGAAGCTGGTATAAAAGCTTTGGCTTCTGTAAAACTGAATCTATCGAAATACTATGGTACCCCAATGGTATATTGGGGAGAAAATATTAAAGTTGTTCGTGAAGAAGATTCCATTACTCTACTAGATGGGATAAATGTAAAGGCAATAGAAACACCGGGGCATAGTCCAACTTGTATTACTTATCTTGTAGGGAACTATGTTTTTTCAGGAGATTCATATATACCGGGATATAATGTTGTAACGAATCTTCCCAATGGTAATAAAAAGGAGGCGGATAAATCGAAAGCACGAATAATTCGATTGGCTGAGTCTCGGATATTATGTCCAGGACATCTTGAGAAAGTAACCCTTGCTAAAAAAGAAGCAATTATATAGTTTTAGATATGAAACGGTTTTGGAAAAAGCTCTGTAAAATCCTTGTTTTTTTGCTAATTCCATATTATGTAAAAAGAGAGATATCTTCATAATATTCATTGCACTTCTTTGAAAAGAAATTCATTTATAACTTTATGGACAAACGAATATATCTTTGCCTCGCTCACATGAGCGGCAAGGAGATGGGCTTCATACAAGAAGCCTTCGATACGAACTGGGTTGTTCCGCTTGGCCCGAACGTGAATGCCTTCGAGCAGGGTTTGGAACGCTTCGTGGGACAGGATAAAAAGGTAGTGGCCTTGAGTGCAGGTACAGCAGCGGTACACCTGGCCCTGC
>NZ_JBCNZM010000298.1:0-2275 GCF_040227615.1 Bacteroides sp. RTP31139st1_H2_RTP31139_211217
GCTCATATCGGGCGTTGGTCCCTTTCAAATGCGGGATGATGCTACGCAGCTCCGTAATGTATCCGGTCTTGTTCTCTGTTTTCAGCTTTTCCATCAACATGTCCGTTTCTTGTGTGCTGACGGCCTCTTTTCCGCTTTCGCGTTCCTCTCTGATCAGTGTGATTTTCATTCTTTATCGTGTATGTAATATTCTTGTAAAGATACGCCGGGAAAGGGGGGGATACAAGCTTTTCAAGGATTATTTTCCGATTGGCTTCTTTTTTGGGGTGGAATGTCTATATGTTTCTTTTATAAAAGGTGTTTGTTTCTTTGCTTATCCCCATAGTTTTGTCTATTTTTACACCAGAGTTTATGAACAGTCCACTAAAGTGGTCTTTCTTGTTCATATTAGTGAACGGAGCAGCTCACTACAGTGAACGGTTCTGCTCACGGGCTGGGCTGTGATATAACCTTTGTACTTCAACAGACTGCGTACGTACTTCGCACGTGTTCCGTGCAGTGCTTTATCGTATAATGTAACCCTTTAACGCAGTTTGAACTATGGCTATTTTGTTTGATTGGTACGAGAATCCGGACTCGTACGACAAATCTCCGGAAGATAAAATCCTTCATCCCCGTCTCCGCCTAAATGGGAGCAGGTCTACCGATGAATTGCGGCGGGACATCCAGGCACGTTGCTCATTGACAGAAACCGATGTGACGGCTGTGCTTGATGCTGTGTCGCACGTCATGGGCAGGGAACTTGCCGAAGGAAGGCAGGTGCATCTCGACGGCATCGGCTACTTTCGCGTGTCGCTCACCACGATCGAACCGGTAGTGGCTGCTACCAAGCGTAAGTTGACGAAGGTGAAGATGGCGGGTGTGAAATTTCGTGCCGACCAGAAACTGAAAAATGAAATTGGTACCATCAAGGCAAAGGCTTTGAAGGCAAACGAGCATTCGGCTAAACTGACGGATAAAGAGATAGACCGTCGGCTGACCAACTATTTCGCCACTCGCCCTTTTATGACACGGAATGACTTTCAAAGCGTTTGCGGCATGATGCGTACTACTGCCATGCGGCATATCCGTCGGCTGCGCACCGAAGGAAAGTTGAAGAATGAGGGAACAATGCTGCAACCGATTTATGTACCCGTTTCAGGATATTACGGTAAGAATGAGTGACTTATAACTTTGAACGAAGAAATCTTGTGGTGAGGGCAAATTTTGCCCTCACTTTTTAAATTTGCTCTCACCCACCTCTTGAATGCCGATGAATAGGGCGATGCGTGCGAAAGGTGAGGGTGGTGAGGGTGGATGTGTGAAATTTAGTTTAGTTTGATGGGCGGCTGAATATGGGTATTCCCATACGGTGTATATGTTCCAAAAGGTCGGCATTCTTTAATTTGCCATAGATGGAAAGGTCTACGCTGTAAGGCAAAAGCAGGTCGTCTATTTCATCGGAAAGGCTGCTTAAAGTATTATACGTAAGTCTGTCTCCCATCAGCGTGATGTCTATGTCGGAAAAAGGCTTGAAATTTCCTTTGGCTCGTGAGCCGTACAAAACAGCCTGCTCTATTTCTTCATGTTTCCGGAAGAGATTGCATAGCTTTTCCAGTTCATTGTCGGTCAATCCGTACATAGCTCAATCGAATAAGGATGGTGTATTCAAGGATTGCATTTTCTCTTCAGAGACTACATCGTTGTCATGATTGTGCGATGTCAGATTTCGGGCTTCTATAGTCTCCGTCCATTGCTTGTCATCAATCAATCCCATTTCAAGGGCTTTGCGTATGGCATCACGGGAGCTGCGGATGTCGGTATACCCCTGATATTCTGCATAGTCCTTCATCACTTTCCAGGCCAGTTCGTGGGTATATTCAAAACGCTGTATCCATCGTATGTCTTGCTGTACCATGATAGCTGTCTGTTTTTAAGTAAGCAAATATAAGCTTCTTTTGTGTAACGAGCAAATGGATGGGGGCTTTTTCGTGAAAGCTGTCTGGGGCTATTTTGGAGAAAGGCTGTTTTTAGGTGTGGAATAAGTTCCTGAATTTGTTGAGCCGATGTCGAAATAGTTATATATGTATGTTCTGGTTCCACATGCATTTATGAAATCAACCGTTACGCAAACTCGTTCAATTTCATGACTGTTCCGACTGCTGAAAGTAGTGAAATAATATCCTTGCATGTCTACCTCCCAATCGCAGTCAACACTCCAATGAAAATCATGCGCACCTTCAGGAATAGGATTCAATCCGCATTCACCTCCGCTTTGTGACAGATAGCCATATAT
>NZ_JBCNZM010000299.1:0-2240 GCF_040227615.1 Bacteroides sp. RTP31139st1_H2_RTP31139_211217
GTAATGATAAGAAAGGATGATATACTGAAAATGACGGAAAAGGGTATTTCTGTATTCCGCTATTACCTGCCGGTGGACTTCAAGGTGGGGAAGAACTTCCTGAATCCTTTTTATAAGGATACGAAGGCTTCTTGCAATATTTATTACGAACGTAAGGCCGGTGTGTTTAAAATGAAGGATTTCGGGAATGAGGATTATTCGGGGGACTGCTTTGAGCTGGTGGGCAGGCTGAACGGCCTTAACAGCAAGGAGCCTAAAGAGTTTGTCGAGATCATGGAAATAATAAACCGTGACCTGCATTTGGGGCTGTCCGCACATGAGGAATATCATGTGAGCCATAGCAAAGTACCCCAAAAGAATGAAGTGGTATCGGAAGAGCCGAAAGCGAAAAGTGTCCGGCCTTATACTGTCGTGCAAAAGCCCTTTACGGCTGCGGAACTTGCTTTCTGGGGTAAATCGGGTATCGGGGAGAATATTCTGAAAGCGTACCGGACGGTATCGCTAAAGAAGTTCCGCAGTGAGAACCAGGAAAGGAAGCCTTTTTCCTGTATGACAAGCGTCGATGAACCGATGTTCGGATATATGGGTAAACAGCATATCAAGGTTTACCGTCCATGTTCACAAATGCGGTTCCTGTACGCCGGTGATTTTGGAGACAACTACTGTTTCGGGCTGGAACAACTGCCGGCAAAAGGTGATCTGCTTTTTATTACAGGCGGAGAAAAGGACGTGATGAGCCTGGCGGCACACGGCTTCCATGCGATCTGTTTCAATTCGGAAACGGCTTTTATCCCTGCGGCTGTCATACACCGGCTTTCGTTTCGGTTCAAACATATCATCCTCCTCTATGATGTGGACAGTACCGGGCTGAAAAGCTCGGCGAAGCGTGAAGAGGAACTGAAAGAATACGGGGTTAAACGGTTGTTGCTCCCGCTTGCCGGTACAAAGACGGAGAAGGATGTATCGGACTACTTTATGCTGGGAAACAGCCGTGAGGATTTGATAAAACTTTTTCTGGACTATCTGGAAACCTTATACAGTGAAACCATGTCGGCATTAAAATCTTGCGAGGTGGATTTCAACAACCCGCCTCCCATTGCACAGATGATCGTATCGGTAAATGACGTGCCTCTCGGAACTCAAGGTAACCTGCTTTGTGTCACCGGCGGAGAAGGCACGGGAAAAAGTAACTATGTGGCGGCGTTGATTGCCGGTGCTATCCGTCCCTCCGGAACGGATGTGGATGCGCTGGGCGTTACGCTTCACGAAAATAGCAAGAACAAGGCGGTCCTGTTCTATGACACGGAACAGAGCGAAGTGCAGCTTTATAAGAATATCAGCAACCTGCTGCGGCGCTGCGGACGTGAGGCGATGCCGGAATGGTTCAAGGCGTATTGCCTTACGGGAATGAGCCGGAAAGAACGCCTGCTTTCCATTATCCAGAGCTTGGACAAATACCATTATCAATATGGGGGTGTTCATCTGGTGGTGATAGACGGGATTGCGGATTTGATAAAATGCGCCAACGATGAAGCGGAGAGCATAGCCGTCGTGGAAGAACTGTACCGGCTGGCCGGTATCTACAAGACGTGTATCGTTACAGTACTGCATTTCATCCCCAACGGGCTGAAGCTGAGGGGACACTTGGGAAGCGAGTTGCAGCGGAAGGCTGCGGCGATCCTTTCCATAGAGAAGGACAGCGATCCGGCCGTATCAGTGGTGAAGGCTCTGAAAGTAAGGGATGGAAGTCCGCTGGATGTGCCTATCATGCAGTTTTCGTGGGATAAGGAAAAAGCCATGCACGTCTATCTGGGCGAAAAGCCGAAAGAGGAAAAAGACAAGCGCAAAGAGGACGAGCTTGTAGCGGTGGCCAAAGAGGTATTCAGCCGGAGGCGCTTTGTTACTTATGTGGAGCTTGCGGAAGAAATCCAGTCGATACTGGAGGTGAAGGAGCGCACGGCGAAAAGCTACATCAAGTTCATGCGTGAGAAAGAAATCATTCTGAAATCATCCGATAACCAGAGCTATTATGTTATCGGGAACTTTTGAGGAGGAAAGCGTATGTTAGTAGATAAAACGGAATTTGAAGCATGGATGGAACGTATCATGGGTGAGTTGTACCGCATCTCCCGGAAGCTGGACAAGGCGGAAACGAGGGAAAAGCACCTGAACTACCTGAACGGAGAGCGTCTGTACGACAATCAGGAAGTATGCCTGTTGCTGCGCATCAGCAAACGCAC
>NZ_JBCNZM010000300.1:0-2232 GCF_040227615.1 Bacteroides sp. RTP31139st1_H2_RTP31139_211217
TTCACGTATACCTTATGGCTTCCGATGCCGCTTGTATCGATTCCGCTGCCGGGAGTATGTGCCCATTTGCGCAGTTCCACGGTGGCGGTGGAGCGGACGAGTCCGGTCAGTTGCCGGTAGATGCTGACAGTAAGGAAGGCATGCTTGTCCAGATACTGATGCGCCAGAGCCAGACGTTGTTCGGGGGTGTATTTCTTCGACGAGCGTGCGGGTTTCCAGGAGGCACGTTCCAGTTCGCACCAATGGTTGGTTTCTCTAATCAAGGCCTTGTCTGTGCGGAAGTTCACGCCACTTACGTAGATGCTCCGCGCGTTTCGCTTCGTGGTGCTTTCTTGGGGCTGTTCGCGTTCCTTGTCGGGGTAGATGGACAGTGCGGGGGTGAATACGCCCAATCCTTCTATCTTCACCGAGCGTCCCATTCCCATTTCGTGGGCCAGGGCTTCGCCCAGCTCGCAGATAATTCCTTCGGTTACGCCTTTCGAGAATCCCGAGGTCATGGCGATGTATTCCGCCAGTTCGCGCGTGCCGGTCTGTCCGGTCATCACCATCTTGGGGTAGGTGATTGGTTCGCCCGTGCCTTGCAAGTCGGGCATTTCTTTCATTTGGTAGCGTGTGGTCATTGTTGCGTTCTCCTTTCTTTTCTTTCCTTCGTTGCAAAGTCCTTTTCCCTGCGGAGCAAAGTTCTTTTGGTGGCGGAGAAATCTTAGAATAAAGCCTTTATTCCAAGGAATAGAAATTTTATTTTTAAGAATAAAGGCTTTGTTTGTAGAAACAGAATCCTTGTTCTATTTTTGTATAGGCACAAAGGTAAGTTTCCGTGGCGAGAAAAGCAAGTTTTGGTGGGGAGAATCTTCATATTTATCCGCAAATGCCTTTACTGAGATATAGTCTTTCTTTTTTATATGGAATCGCATTTTTCGGAAAAAGATTTCGGTTGTGGGCGACGGCCGCTCTTCTATTATGGAGGATGACGTTTCTTTTATGCAAAAAAATATGCCACAATTTGCTCTTTTCGTAAATAAGTCGTTACTTTGCACAAATTTTAAAGAGACTATGCAATCGCAGGAAATGAGAAGCAAATATAACCTCCGTTCGAATGAATTTCATTCGGGAGCCGTCAGTTTCTCTTTTTTCGAGAAAGATATTTTTAGTTCTTTGGTAATGCGTTAATCCTTTATTGGGTGACGCATTTTTTTTGTGAAATAGCTACAACTCGTAGTTCGTAGCTTGTAACTCGTAACTTAATAGACAACAAGAGAATATGGAAAAGAATTTAAAGAAAGTGCTTGTCTTGGGTTCTGGTGCGCTCAAGATTGGTCAGGCCGGAGAGTTTGACTATTCCGGTTCGCAGGCGCTGAAGGCGTTGCGCGAAGAAGGTATCGGTTCTGTTTTGGTAAACCCGAACATTGCTACTATCCAGACATCGGAAGGTATCGCCGATCAAGTTTATTTCTTGCCGGTAACTCCTTATTTCGTGGAAGAAATCATCAAGAAAGAACGTCCCGACGGCATTTTGCTGGCATTCGGCGGACAGACGGCGCTGAACTGCGGTACGGAACTCTATCAGAACGGAATTCTTCAGAAATATGGCGTGCGCGTGCTGGGTACTTCCGTTGAGGCGATTATGTACACCGAAGACCGTGACCTCTTTGTGAAGAAGCTGGACGAGATTCCGATGAAGACTCCGAAGAGCCACGCTGTGGAGAGCATGGAGGACGCACTGAAGGCAGCCCGCGAGATTGGCTACCCCGTGATGGTGCGCTCGGCTTATGCTCTGGGTGGACTGGGAAGCGGTATTTGTCCGGACGAGGAAGCCTTCATTAAATTGGCCGAAAGCTCTTTCACTTTCTCCAAGCAGATTCTGGTAGAAGAGTCTCTGAAGGGTTGGAAGGAAATTGAATTCGAGGTAATCCGCGATGCCAACGACCACTGCTTCACGGTGGCAAGCATGGAAAACTTCGACCCGCTGGGCATTCATACGGGTGAGTCCATCGTAGTGGCTCCCACTTGCTCATTGACCGACGAGCAGGTGAAAATGTTGCAGGAGCTCTCCACCAAATGTATCCGCCACCTGGGCATCGTGGGCGAATGTAACATCCAGTATGCGTTCAACGCCGAGACAAACGACTATCGTGTCATCGAGGTGAACGCCCGTCTGTCCCGTTCTTCCGCATTGGCTTCCAAGGCTACCGGTTATCCGCTGGCATTCGTGGCTGCCAAGATTGCGTTGGG
>NZ_JBCNZM010000301.1:0-2205 GCF_040227615.1 Bacteroides sp. RTP31139st1_H2_RTP31139_211217
CTAAAGCTGGTTTCAGCATATTGGCAGCATCCATGGAACCGGCAGCAGCACCGGCACCTACAATCGTAGGGATTTCATCGATGAAAAGGATGACATTCGGATTTTTCTGCAACTCGTTGATGATAGAGCGGATACGTTCCTCAAACTGACCACGGTATTTTGTTCCCGCCACCACAGAGGCCATATCAAGCATCACCACGCGCTTTTCAAACAAAATGCGCGAAACTTTCTTTTGCACAATACGCAATGCCAAACCCTCTACGATGGCAGATTTTCCGACTCCAGGTTCACCGATAAGCACCGGATTGTTCTTCTTACGGCGGCTCAAGATTTGCGCCAGACGTTCAATCTCGCGTTCGCGACCCACAACCGGGTCCAGCTTGCCTTCTTCGGCAGCCCGCGTCATGTCTACGCCGAAATTGTCCAGCACAGGAGTATCATTGGACGGCTTTCTGGATGCAGCCTGTGCAGCCGAAGCCGAACCAGCTCCCCCAGTACGGGAGGAGCGGGACATATTCATATCTTCTTCATCCTCTTCATCATCCTCGGTGAATCCCATTCCCGCATTCGGATTGGTCGATTTCATCGAAAGCTGTTCAAATACAGCCTGATAATCCACCCGGTGTTCTTCCAAAACAGTTGCAGCAAGATTGTCGCCATCTTTCAAGATAGCCAGCAATACATGTTCCGTATCGGCAGTTGCACTTTTCAGCAAACGCGCTTCAAGCATACACATCTTCAATATCTTAGCCGTCATCGGGGACAAGGGCACTTCAGCGTCCGGCAAGAGAGTATCGTCCTCGGCATCCTTTAGGAAACCCTCCAGACGACTTTTTACTCGTTTTAAATCTATATCAAGTTTCAACAATATTTCAATAGCTTTTCCTCCGCCATCACGCAGCATGCCGAGCAGAAGGTGTTCCGGACCAATATAGCGATTTCTCAATCGATTGGCTTCTTCCTTGCTATAAGTAATTATGTCTGAAACTCTTTGTGAAAATTGATTGTTCATATTTTATAATTCTCCTCAATTAAAAAGGTTATCCACGACAAAGATACGCATTTATTAATTCAGCGTATCATATTTAACTGATTTAATAGTATACAAATCCCGTGCCATAAATTTCAAATCTGTTTTTCCACTTTATACCTTATATATTAATAGCAATTTGGTGAGGAAGGGAGGGAGTACTTCCATATTTATGTTGCAGGCAACAAAGTTTATGGAGGAAAACTTTTGTATATCGTAAAAAAGCAGTACTTTAGCGTGGTTTTTCACGAACCCGAAAATGTATAATTAATAATCTTTTTAAATGCTTGAACAAGACAGAATTATAAAGATTAACATCGAGGAGGAAATGAAGTCATCGTACATTGACTACTCTATGTCGGTCATTGTTTCACGTGCCCTTCCGGATGTTAGAGATGGTTTTAAACCCGTTCACCGAAGAATTCTTTTCGGAATGATGGGATTAGGAAATACCTCCGACAAACCTTATAAAAAATCAGCCAGAGTTGTAGGTGAAGTATTAGGTAAATATCACCCTCATGGCGACTCGTCCGTTTACGGAGCTCTTGTACGTATGGCTCAGCCTTGGGCAATGCGTTACATGTTGGTAGATGGACAAGGTAACTACGGTTCAGTAGACGGTGACAGTGCTGCTGCCATGCGTTATACAGAGTGTCGTTTGCGAAAAATTGGTGAAGACATGATGACAGACCTTGAGAAAGAGACTGTTGACATGCAGAACAATTTCGATGACTCTTTGCAAGAGCCTACCGTCATGCCGGCCCGTATTCCGAATCTTTTGGTAAATGGTGCATCTGGTATTGCCGTAGGTATGGCTACCAATATGCCGACCCATAATCTATCTGAGGTTATTGACGCTTGTATTGCATACATCGAAAACAATGACATCGATATAGAAGAGCTGATGACGTATGTCAAAGCTCCTGATTTCCCGACCGGAGGCTATATATACGGTATGAGCGGTGTTCGCGAAGCCTATCTCACGGGACGCGGACGTGTCATAATGCGTGCTAGAGCCGAAATTGAGACTGGTTCGACGCACGATAAAATCGTTGTGACAGAAATTCCCTATGGTGTCAACAAAGCTGAATTGATTAAGAATATAGCCGATTTGGCCAACGAAAAGAAAATTGAAGGTATTGCCAATGCTAATGACGAATCCGACCGTGAAGGTA
>NZ_JBCNZM010000302.1:0-2160 GCF_040227615.1 Bacteroides sp. RTP31139st1_H2_RTP31139_211217
ATATTCCACCGCGCCGGACGGTTTTCCGGCATTCCTTTAAACTTTTATATTATGACTACTTATATAATAGAATCCCCAAACGGAGAAACGCACAAATTAGAAGTATTCCGTACCGCAACCGGATTTAGTGTTTATGTTGATGGCTCAAATATATGTGAGAGTATAACGGAGGAAGATTTTTTGCAAGAGCTTGAAAACCCTACTTTCTAACATGGTGGGCGTAATTATTTGGCTAATAGTAGTTTTATTAATCTGCTTTAGCGTGTTTGGCGGTCTTTGGCTGCTTCCTATTTACTTGCTTTTTTGCCTTGCTTTAGGCTTTTACTTTGGTGTAAAATATCCAACTATTTAATGTTATGAATGAAAAAGAATTTAACGGCCTCATTTTGGCCGAATTGGTTAAAATAGCAAACGACGTTTTTACAAATGAAATAGAAATAGCTCCCGGCACCTATACCGCCGCGGAGCTTGCAAAACTGAAAGATGCCAACGGGAACGAGATAAATATAAAATATCTTTGCGTTGATGCCAAACTAAATATAACGGATTTTAGGACTGTACAAATAAACAGCTTTAAATGTTCCTTTCCAGTGGATCAGGTTTTTAATCTTGTTTGGCAATTTGAAAAGCTGATAAGCACCAAACAAGCCAATAAAACAAGGTTTACCAAAATAGAAGAGCGCGAAAATATTGTTTGCTCCTTTGATATGTGGATTATAAAGGAACATCTAAATATCACTAAATTAGTAACAAAAGATCCTTTAAGACCGGCATTTAATTATATTTATCTTGATCCTTACAAATCGGCTTTAGTTGCTTCTGACGGGCGTACATTAAAAGAATACCCCGTAATTATTGAAACATCCGGGCTTTTACCTGACGGTCTAAAATTATTTATCAATCCCAAACATTTAAAAGAAATGGTTGGCCGGTGTTCTGTTTGTGTTTGTAATCAGGACGGCGGCAATATTACAGAAATAACCAACGACAAGAAACAAACCTTTGTTTGTGATTTTGCCGGATATTTCCCTAATTACCGGCTTGTGTACCCCCATCTTTCAAAAGACGGATTTATAAAGATTCAGAAAAGCGAATTAAAAGCGGTTGCCGGTTTTGTAAAAGAAATAGCCAAACGAAACAAAAAAAGCGGTTTTTCACTTCGTACTATTGCCGGAGATAATAAAGTTTATTTATCTTATAATGATGCAGACAGTAACGGACACAAAGAACTTTGTGCAACATTGGAAAAAGCCGCTTTAATTGATATAAAGTTAGGTTTCTTTGCATCAAACGTTATCCCCTTGCTTTCCGGCTGGACTGGTGGCGTGTGGCTGGTTGCACCTGATCGGGCGGCGGTCTTTGATGATAAGACGGCGCGTATAGGTGTGGTTATGCCTGCATTTATAAATGATTCTATTTGCCCGAACTTAAAATGTAATATAAAGGCTTTAGATCGCGCCAAAGCTCCGATCATCCCGGAAAAAGAACCGGTAAGAGAACCGGGAACACATTTACCGGCCTTATATGTGGATGCACAAACGAAAACACCGGCGTTTGTCTTTGCTTTGGTAGCTCTGATAGATTTTATTTCCCGTTGGTTTTATCAGGATCAAATAAACAAAGCATTACAGAGGCTAACAATGTTAACCGAACTATCCGGCATTTCTTTGCCTGAACTATTAACCGAACCAGTAAGCGAAGAAACAAACGCAAATGTACCCGAACCAATAACAGAGGATGAACCAGTACGCGCATACACACCCGAACTATTGTATATTGATCGGCCTTTGGTTTTCCCGGTGCCTATCTTCATACATAAACATGAACGAACTATCAGCCGAATCGTTGTGCCCGAACTATTGAATCACCAATGTATAGCGTTACTGTTTGTTTCCATGATGTTACCCGAACTATTACGGCGATATGTTTGGGGAACAATCCGACCAAAGGCAAATGCAGATGAACTATTTTGGGGCGATTTCAGACGTTTTCACACCAAAGGTAATCATCGAATCAGAGACGGAACAAAAGAGGCAAACAAACCTAAATTATAGCCATTTCAAACGAATTATTACATATATCAATGAATCATTATGGAAGAGAATAAACAAGCCAAAAGAAGTTATCGCCGAAACAAACCGGTTACGAAAAGTAAGGTCT
>NZ_JBCNZM010000303.1:0-2150 GCF_040227615.1 Bacteroides sp. RTP31139st1_H2_RTP31139_211217
CGATTGACGCGTGCCGCCTCGGAAGTGGAACTGGAAAAACACCATGTAGACATGTATGCCTTGACTGACCGGGTGAACCAGCTCTTTTTCGGCATCCTGCTGTTGGACGAACAGCTGAAACAGAACAGCCTCTTGCAAGAAGATTTAGGAAGAACCCACAAGCAGGTAGCCGACTATATAGCCAATGGCATCGCCACCCTGAGCGACCTGGATGCAGTCAGCGTAGAGCAACTGAACACCAGGCAGCACCGTGTGGAATTGGAGACCACCCGCCGTGCATACCTCAGCATGCTTGCTGCCTTTACGGGCAAGGACCTCTCTTCCGAAACGGTTTTATTGAAACCGGCTGCCGAAGAAAACATAGACCGGCAGATGAACAACCGTCCCGAACTTCGTTGGTACGATGCGCAGGGAGAGCAACTCCACCAGCAGGAGGCAGCCTTGAACACCCGGTTGATGCCGCGTTTCGGCCTTTTTGTACAAGGGGCATACGGCAATCCGGGATTGAATATGCTGAAAGATGAATTCAACGCCTATTACATGGCGGGGGTGCGCATGTCCTGGAATTTCGGCAGTCTGTATACGTTGAAGAACGACCGCCGCAGGATAGACAATACCCGCCAACAGATAGAGACCGGCCGGGATGTGTTCCTTTTCAACATTCGCCTGCAGGCTACGCAGCAGGATGCGGGCATTGTATCCATGCGCCGCCAGATGGCGGATGATGACGAGATTATCCGTCTGCGTGGGAATATCCGCCGTGCAGCCGAGGCCAAGGTGCAGAACGGGACAATGACCGTGACCGATATGCTGCGGGAGATTACCAACGAAAGTATGGCACGACAGACCAAGGCATTGCATGAGGTGCAGTTGCTGATGAACATCTGGCAGCTGAAATATACGCTGAACAATTAATGACTATAATCCGTAATTTATAACTTGAAATAGTATGAAATCATTGAAATTATTTCCTTTTTTATTTCTCCTTGCCGCCTGTACCGGCGGTACTCCGAAATATGATGCGACGGGAACGTTCGAGGCTACCGAAGTCATCGTTTCTGCCGAGGCGTCTGGAAAACTGCTGAGTTTCGACATCGAGGAAGGCACGACACTGAAAGACGGGCAGGAGGTAGGCATTATAGATACCGTCCAACTCTATCTGAAGAAACTCCAGTTGGAGGCCAGTGTCAAGTCCGTGGAAGGCCAGCGGCCTGATATCCTGAAGCAAGTAGCCGCCACTCAGGAACAGATTGTGCAGGCACGGCGCGAGCGCGACCGTGTGTCCAACCTGCTCCGTGTGGGTGCCGCCAACCAGAAGCAACTGGATGATGCCGAGTCCCTTCTCGAAGTCCTCCGCAAGCAGCTCGACGCACAGAACTCCACCCTGCGCAACAGTGACCGGAGCCTGACGTGGCAAAGTTCCTCTGTCGGCATCCAGGTGGCGCAGATAGAAGACCAGTTGCGCAAATGCCACATCACCTCTCCGCTGACGGGAACCGTCCTTGCCCAATATGCCGAAGCCGGAGAACTGGCTGCTCCCGGCACCCCTCTTTTCAAAGTGGCGGATATGGAGCAGATTTACCTCCGTGCCTACATCACCTCCGAGCAGCTTGCCGAAATCAAGCAGGGGCAGCAAGTGAAGGTTTATGCGGATTATGGAAAGGAAGTGCGGAAAGAATACCCCGGCATCGTCACCTGGATTTCCGATACGTCCGAATTCACTCCAAAAACTATCCTGACGAAAGACGAGCGCGCCAATCTGGTCTATGCCGTAAAGATTGCCGTGAAGAATGATGGGATGCTGAAAATAGGAATGTATGGAGGCTGTAACTTTAACTAATATCTCCAAGCGTTACGGCAGCGTGGAAGCCCTGCGGGGTGTCTCTCTGTCAGTGGCTCCCGGTGAGCTTTTCGGCATCATCGGGCCGGACGGTGCGGGCAAGACATCGCTTTTCCGCATCCTCACCACTTTGCTGCTTGCCGACGGAGGCTCGGCTTCGGTCTGCGGTCTGGATGTGGTGAAGGACTACAAAGCCATCCGCAGGCGGGTGGGGTATATGCCCGGACGCTTCTCCCTCTATCCGGACTTGACGGTGGAGGAGAATCTCAATTTCTTCGCCACCGTCTTCCACACCACCATCGAGGAGAAT
>NZ_JBCNZM010000304.1:0-2133 GCF_040227615.1 Bacteroides sp. RTP31139st1_H2_RTP31139_211217
GACCCTCAAAAATACAAAGGTATGATGGAGAAGATTGATATTACAGCCACGGGAGTAGTTGATAGTATTCGTAATAAGATGGCAGTGGCTACAGTTTCCAATAAAGGATTAATGCCATCAGGTGTGTTATCGGAGTTCCAAGGCGCGTATAGTGTACTTCTGTTTGAGACTACAAGCACTCCAGTTACAGGCTCAATTCTTTTGTCTATATCTGCAACATCAAGCGGAATGCCTAGCCTATATTACATCTCCATATCACGAGCTGGTGATGTAACAGGCAATCCTAATCTAAAAGTCAAAGTCCTCTCAGGTAGCTATAATATTAAGATTAAAGCTAAGACTGAAGCTGATGGGAAGTGCCGTGTTTATGCTGAACGGCTAGTCTATACGCCAATACTAAATGTACTCCTAATGAGTTCTTTTGGCATATCAATGAAGATGGAAGCAGCGGATAACAGTGCATTCGAAGGAGGATTTGAAGCTACATTGGAATAGTATAGGGGCAAGTGCCCCTATACTATTCCAACTGTTTCATTTATAAGATTTGTATCTGTTAAAGAGTTATATTCTAAAGAACCATCAACGGATACAGCGTTTATCTTATGTATAGGCAGAAAGCAGCAACAGAACTCCATGGTATAATCCCTTTTTACCTACAACAGACATCTGCTTTCTAACCTCTTCTGCAATGCTTGCATCTTTAATATCAATCTTCTCAATCATATCCTTAACTTCATAGTAAGTCTGTCCAGTCCGTAACATTCTCTTCAAGAACGTTACGGAATACACAATCTGTCGTGTAGAATCCTTGAAAACAAGTTATTATAGAATAATTCGTATTGAATTTAACCGCAAGATATAACTGCCCTTCATAAGTACAATGTCCCAATTTAAAGTTTACAGGACCATTGGCACTTACTCCCATTACATTCATATCATTAACAAGGAATGAAGAGGAACGGAACAGCATTATATCGGCTTTTACCATCATAGGCATGTAGTCCATTCCAGCTCTTAACACATATAGGCTACCCAAGACTCCGGCTGCATCCATTTTACCAGTCAGTCCGGAAATGGGGACAATCAAAAGAATCCTGCTTCCTGCCCCTGAAGTAGTACTATACCTTAATTGTGTATATCGTAATTTGTCCGTTCCCGATGCCATAGCGATATACTCAGTCTTTGGCAAACGGTCTATAGGCATTTGCGCCAAGCTTTGACCGGATGTTAACCCAATAAGTGATGCCGGATTGCCGGTTGCCACTTCTGATAACTTTACTTTCTCTATCATCCTTGTACTTTTGAGGGTCAGAAGATACGAATGAAAAAGAATGTATTAGGAAATATTCTATTTAGTAGTAAAAATCATTTCCATTGAGTCCAAACACCATTGACTCGTGACCTCTTATACTCTTTCAGGTCGATAAAGGATATTGCTATTTGTACAAAATCAGCTGAACCTATAACTTTGACCCAATAAAAGCTATTAGTTGGAATGTTTGCCACATTATTCCATACGCTATATTCTCCAGCTTCTACAAGGTTGTTTAAGTCTCCATCTTTAACAATATTTGCTTTGTTCATTTGCAAATTAAGGTCGCTTTTCTTAATCTTCACCGGTTCACTACTTGTTTCCCCATAGAAAAAATCTGCATCATCCTTAACAGATAAGCTGTTCAAGGCTTGACTTATGTTTACCTTCTCTATCATACCTTTGTATTTTTGAGGGTCAAAGGATAGGGTAGGAAAATGGATACTCCAAAAGTCTCTTATGTTTTGGTATTATTTATTAACGTCCAATCTTTCAAAACCTCTCCATTGCTACGAATGGTTTTAATATATATTCTTGCAGAGTTGGTAATATATAAATGGGCCGTGTATTGAAACCCTCTTAGCGCTAATAAAATTCCAGTGCCCATATTATTTAAATTATCAGTAGATGAATATACACCGGCACTGATTTTACTATCGTATTCTTCATTTAATATATTCTTACCTTGTTCAAATCCATTAGCTTGCATAAGTCCCTTGTTTGCTTCTGTTGCAGCAGGCAGTTTTTCTCTGATTAACTCAACCACATTGGCATCTGTTATATTAACCTTTTCTATCATATCCCTTGTACTTTTGAGGGTC
>NZ_JBCNZM010000305.1:0-2129 GCF_040227615.1 Bacteroides sp. RTP31139st1_H2_RTP31139_211217
GACTTTGTCTCTTTCAGCCCTTTTATACAGTCGCAGAGTGCTTCTCCAGTCTTTTATATTCTTCCAATCCGGATATTCTTTATATCGCACATCGGCAGTTCTTATCTGAGAGATTTTGTATGCAAAGATACAGCTTTAGAATGGTCGTCAAGTAACGCTGCGCTAACAGTTTCCGGATACTTGTGGCAGCCTTCTGCATATCGAAGATTTGGGTATTCCACTTCATTCCATTCACTATTCACTTGCCTTATCCATCCTTTCCTTACTGTCAATTTCGCATAAAAATCATTCCTGACAAGAAGCCGGAAGAGCTTCAAGCAAAGGGAATAAAGTTTAATCATTTAAATTTTAAAATTATGCACAGCCGAATTTTTCAGATTTCTAAAATGTGGATAGGAAAAGAAAACTATCTGAATGAAGACACTCTCCATCAGGGAGATGGCAGTTTCTATGACTATTGTGCGGAGATAGATGACGAAGAACGTAAGGAAGATATTCGTTATTTGGTCAATACTGCCCTACCCAAAGATATGTTCGAACTTGTAGGTGATGACACCATGCGCTACATTGGTGGTGTGGAACAATGGAAAGAGAACTTTGTGACTAACATCCGTAAGAAAGCTGAAGCTATTACAACGGAAAATATGTTGGAGTTTGTAGGCCCTGTTTATCAACTTGAAAAGGCATTGGAAAATCCATTGGATATTGCGTATCATTTCTATTTGGACGGAGAGGGATACCAGTCATTTGCCGAAAAATCTTTTGCATTTATGGAGTTTGTCTGTACGCTTGAACCGGGAACGATACTCTATATCGGAGGAGTCATCGACTATCACTTCTGATACTCCATATAATTTTTTTAAAGCCACCCGCAACTCAAGCGGGTGGTTATCATCTTCCTATATAACAGTCCGGTTACTTTTATAGACCATGTTCTGCCGAACCTCTGTTACCAATTCACAGCCTCTTTTACCGATTCTATATTACCTGTTCTAATTGTATTACATTCTCACAGTCCCGACATGCACCGTTGTTTGTTTCGTGCGCAAAGGTACGGTGGCAAACGATGTTCAAGTACCGCTGTTGCTACCTGAAATGAAATTTGACGTAACCTTCCGCAATCACAGATTCCGGTATTCATAAAATTTCATTCCGGTTACTTGCTCATAGTTCTTGCATCCACCGTTGAAAATGCACATGAAACAACCTCTTGGGTGAAGTCGGAAGGCTTCAAGAAGAGGGAAATAAAAAACAACTTAAAAAAATAAATGCAATGAGAACTAAAACACTCTACAGATGCGATGCACAGAAAATAGACATCAGTCGTTTCCCTAACTTTCACATAACAGGAAGTATAACCGGAATGAAGAAACTCTATTATGGCAAGAATGCTCTATTGGTACGTTGCGGAAGCTGGATTTACAACGTGTCAAGTGAACCCGAAGTTTATTATAATATAGCACATTAGTAGTATGAAAAAAGGTTATAAAAAAGATTTTCAGAGTTGGAAAGGTATAGTAACTCTAAAATTACTTTGCTGTAATATAGCAGCAGGTCGTTTTGATTGGAAGAAATATTGTACGCCACAGCCTTATTGTGGTCAGGAGATTTGCGTTATACCGCTACATTGTTCTTATGGACAGATAGGCTACACTGTGTACTTCCCTTATTCTGATATGCCGGAAGTGGAATACGATTGGGAAATGAACAAATTAACTATTGACAAAGAGAGTTGGGAGAATTATTTACAGAATTAATATTTAAAAATATGGCACAGAATTTTTATACCAAATGGCAGAATGCAATCCTTGCAGATGCAGGAGCCTATGTTTCAAAAGAATACCGCAGTTTTCAAACAGCTTTAGTACGTGAGATTTCCAAGTACGCAGCAGCAGTTGGCGCAAAAGTAATATCCAACTTAAAAGGGCATTATAATACCTCTTGTTTCATTGAGCGCAACGGCAAATTCGTTTACATCAGTCACTCTTCCGGTTTGTCCCGAATAGGTCGCAGTGTAAAAATAGAACTTGATTCTTTCTTGATACGGACAGCCCAACATGCGAAAGATTACAGAGGGGGACATAATCAGTATTGCGATATAACAAATTTACAGTCTATGATAGATAATT
>NZ_JBCNZM010000306.1:0-2121 GCF_040227615.1 Bacteroides sp. RTP31139st1_H2_RTP31139_211217
CTTCGGTACAGTGGAAGTAAACGGAATGCAGCATGGTGAGCCTCTGACGGTGGCAGTGGATGGCGAACCGGTCACAGTAGGCATCGACCTTCATAACAAGACTGGCATCCGTTTCTGTGCGGGTGACGCGCAGAAATGGAAAGAGCAACCCAAGCGCGAATGGGATAAGTACACCTTCGGCTGCTACGGCTGCTGGGTGATGGATGATGACGGTAATCTCGACTACGTTCCGGAGGAGGAATACACCGAAGAACTGTGGAACGAACAGAAGAAAAGCGGCGAGCGTAACCGAGCGGCAGGTATTCACAAATAAAACCTATTTAATATAAGCGTATGGCACAACAGAAATATTATCCCGAAGAGATTCTCGTCGAGAAGATGCAGAGCGGCGAATACGGCTGGCTCGATTACATCAACCATTTTTCCGCCGAGTGGCAGGAGGAGTACGCTCATTACTGTGAGGAAAAAGGACTCACGGTCTGCGAGGATTCTGCTGCCGGGTTTGTCCGTTTCAAAGACGAACAATTGGAAGCGGCTATGAAATACGGTAACGCATAACAAGTAACCATTATAACATCAGACTATGGCGATACGAACAAATACCAATCCCCGGCAGATGGACTTGCAGCCCGAAATGCGCAATATACTGATGCGTAACGGACTTCAAGCCCGTGTTGCATTTGACGGAGGCGGCTACCGGCTGATTGTGCAAGGGCATGATTCACCGTTGCTGGTCTATCCTATAACCGAACGCCAGATGTTGGCCCTGACGGACTGGGGAACAAATACGGCCAATAAGAAGGCCTACAACATACTTACGAGCATCATAGGAAAAGACTTCTATATGCCGAAGAATTTCGTCCATGCCCGCAATGCCAACGGGCGTGTGGCGATGGGGCTACATGGCTACCGCATCGGTATAGGTGAATACGGACACATGGGACGTCTGGGTATGCCCCCTCCATTTCTTGGTTGGACACCACGCGAGCAGTGGGGTTTCCACCTACGCAGAGTCGGCGGGCAGCTTTTCTTTCCGGGGCCATCCATCGTACCCGAACGCCCAAACGGGCGCATGAAGCCCGGTGAACTGCAATCGGGTGGCTACGGCTTTTACTACAAAGGCGGTCAACAGGAGCAACCCATTGTACAGCAAGATGTATTGAAGAACTTGCAGGAGGTCATTACACCGCTTGTCAGCCGTCCGCGCAGCAAGGAACCGGCACAACCGTACAAGGAGTTGATTGCTTCACCAGTCTATTTTTCCAACGAGAAATGGTCGGAGTGCCTTACTTCGCACGGTCTTATCGTGGATATGGAACGGAGGACACTGACCGTACAATCGGAAAGTGTCAATGCCGATATGGTCTATGACCTGACGGAAGAAGAAGTGAAAAAACTGGCTACCGCATCCATCGAGGAACAACCTGTGGAGAAACGGCTGGAGCTGCTGAATGGCATTATCGGAGCGGACTTTGCCGATAAGGTAACGATAGAACAGCTCAACAGCGAACAACGCATCAGTATCGGCCTGCATCCCGAAGTGCGGCATGAACTGGAAGAACGGCAGCGGCAGGAACAAGAATTATTCATGCAGCAAGAAACTCCGATACGGCAGGAATACATACAGGGCAGTATCGGTGCAGCCGTGGACGGGCGTGACCTCCAACTGCTCAACGAAAGCAAAGGCTGGTATCGTGAGGAGAAACATGGCCGGGAAGTAGAAGTCAGCGACATTGCCGTGCAACCGACACAGACGGAGGGTAAATACAAGATGTCCGCCGTTATTGACGGACAGGTCATCAGCCACGAAATCAGCCAGAAAGACTACGACAAGTTTCTTGCTGTGGATGATTACCACCGGATGAAACTTTTTTCGAAGATTTTCAACGAGGTGGATATGAAGACACGTCCTGAAGCGAACAAGGGGCTTGGCGTGAAGATATTCGCTGCCCTTACCGCCGGTGCGGTGGTGGCGTCGGAAGTCGCACATGGCTTCCATCACCACCACTCTCCGGAGTTCTATGGCGAACGTTTCAGCGGACCGCCACATCCATACTTCAAGCCCGGCGTAGATACACCGAGAGATGTGGCCATCCGTAATTTCGAGGCACAGATGAATCA
>NZ_JBCNZM010000307.1:0-2107 GCF_040227615.1 Bacteroides sp. RTP31139st1_H2_RTP31139_211217
CTTCGTGGGAGAAACGGTTGCCAAGAAGATAGCCAAGTCCTTTACGGACATCGAAGAACTGGAAAACGCAGACCTCGAAAAGCTGAAAAACATCGATGAAATCGGTGAAAAAATAGCGCAGAGCATTATAACCTACTTCTCCAATCCTGCCAACAGAGAGCTGGTGGAACGGCTGAAATCGAACGGTCTGCAACTCCACCGGACGGAAGAAGACCTCAGCGGATACACCGACAAACTGGCGGGCCAGTCCATTGTCATCAGCGGCGTATTCACCCACCACTCACGGGACGAATACAAAGAGATGATTGAAAAGAACGGTGGGAAAAACGTCGGCAGTATCTCCTCCAAAACCAGCTTTATCCTGGCCGGAGAAAATATGGGACCTGCCAAACTGGAGAAAGCGCAGAAACTGGGAGTAAAGATTATGAGCGAAGATGAGTTTTTGGCATTGCTATCCTAACAAATTTCCACAAAAAGCTTTTTTATGGCTTATATTTGTAGGGTAAATCGAAAAAATTCGTACTTTTGCGAGTCATTTAATTAGAGATTACTTTATAATACTCATGATACAGACAAGATTGAAAGGAATGGGGGTAGCGCTGATTACTCCATTTAAAGAGGATGAAAGCGTTGATTACGATGCGTTGATGCGTTTGGTAGACTATCAACTTCAAAACAATACCGACTTTTTATGTGTGCTCGGCACCACGGCAGAAACTCCGACTCTGACTGAAGAAGAGAAAAAGAAAATCAAGAAAATGGTCATCGAGCGGGTGAACGGAAGAATTCCTATCCTGCTGGGCGTAGGTGGAAACAACACCCGGGCCATAGTGGAAACACTGAAAAATGACGATTTCACCGGAGTAGATGCCATTCTCTCCGTTGTTCCATATTATAACAAGCCCTCACAAGAAGGTATATATCAGCATTATAAGGCCATTTCTGAAGCAACGGATTTGCCGATTGTGCTTTATAATGTCCCCGGTCGTACCGGCGTGAACATGAAGGCAGAAACAACCCTGCGCATTGCACGTGATTTCAAGAATGTGATAGCCGTCAAAGAAGCTTCGGGCGACATCACGCAGATGGACGACATCATCAAAAACAAACCGGCCAATTTCGACGTTATTTCGGGCGATGACGGCATCACCTTCCCTCTGATTACCCTGGGGGCCGTCGGCATTATCTCGGTCATCGGAAACGCTTTCCCACGTGAGTTCAGCCGTATGGTACGTCTGGCACTGCAAGGGGACTATGCCAATGCATTGACCATTCACCACAAATTTGCCGAATTATTCAAGCTTCTGTTTGTAGACGGCAACCCTGCCGGAGTAAAAGCCATGCTGAATGTAATGGGAATGATTGAGAACAAGCTCCGCCTGCCATTGGTGCCGACCAGAATCACTACTTTCGAAGCCATGCGCAAGATTCTGGATGAATTGAACATCAAATGCTAAGGTCTTATACCGCCCCTATAGGATATTAATTTCCAGTATACAACATATTAATATCAGATATGCAAGGAGTTAATTTTGTGGAAACACGGAATTAACTCCTTCTTTTTTTCCTATGTGACTATATTTATCAGTACAATAATCCCAAAACAGTCTACTGATTACGTTATAAAGCAAAAAGACATCTGGTTAAATCGAGAAAAAGACATCTCTAGCTCAATCAAGACAAGACTATTATTTCAGCTAATCTATTAGTTCACAACACTGAACACTTTGTTTCAGCAGAGAAAAACACTTTGTTTTTATATGATGGAACAAAGTGTTCTGTCAAGGGAAACAAAGTGTTTAGTTAAGGGAAACAGTTTGTTTCATTATGGAGAACACGCGCCAGTGCCATACAAGGGGAGAACATCAACTATATGCCATTGCTGTAAAAACAAAGAACCTCCGCAAGAAAACTTGCGGAGGTTCTTTGTGATCGCGACAGGATTCAAACCTGTAACCGGCTGATCCGTAGTCAGCTACTCTATTCAGTTGAGCTACGCGACCCTTAAAAAAATTATGAAAACTTGTGACCGCGACAGGATTCAAACCTGTAACCGGCTGATCCGTAGTCAGCTACTCTATTCAGTTGAGCTACGCGGCCTCTTTGT
>NZ_JBCNZM010000308.1:0-2055 GCF_040227615.1 Bacteroides sp. RTP31139st1_H2_RTP31139_211217
AAATCCCGCTCTTAACAGTTCGCTGGCAAGGCTGCCCATTTTACCAATCTGCACATTTACTGTCAGTGGTTCTCCTTCAATGAATGCAAAGGTTTCCCATTTCTTTTTGGTACGATAGGAGTCACTGCATCCCAATGGAACAAATATGGCTGTAACGCTATCGGCCAATGCTTCGGACAACAGATTGGGAGCCGTTTTCTTCCGTATCTGGCATATCTTGAGATTTTTGCATCCCTTAAAGGCAGCATCTTCGATGTTCTTGGTCTTGTCGGAAAGGATAATCCTGGTCAGCGTCTCCTTACCTACAAATGTACTGTCGTCCATTTGCTTGCAGAAGGCATATGCCGGAATGCAATTGGCAGGATATACATAAAAACGGTTTGGATAAGTCCCGTTCTTGCCTGCATACATGCTGATGGAGGCATTGGAAATGTCCAGCAGTTGCAGGTTTTTGAATTCATCCCGTAGATGCCTGAAATCTACGGCATTCAGCTTGCCCTGCAGGGTCAGTTGGGTGATTTCATTGGCTTCCGCTTCTGTCATCAGTTCCACCAGGGTACCAGGTTTGGCCACGTAGTATCTTTTGGATTTTTGTGCCGAGGCATTCAGCATTAACGCCAGTCCGGCAACGGCTAAAAGTATTTTTCTTAGTTTCATGTTTGTCGATTCCAGATTGATTTTTCAAATATAAGAAGAAACCGGCAGGAATACATGAAGTTTTTTCTTTTTATTATTATTTTTGTCGGATATTAATCAAAATGAGATACAAATGGAGACGGAAGAAACGGTGAAGGAAGAGTGTGTTGCTATGAGTAAAACAAAACGTATTTGGCTGGCATTCGTTGATATAGTACTGTTTACTGTACTTTTTATGATTTTTCTGTTTTTGTTTGCCATACCTTTTGCGATTGCTTTCCCTGAGTTGAAGACACAAGCTGGTGGGATGAGCGTCTATTTAATGATGTTGAATGAAGTCTTGATGTTGGCCAGTGGGCTTATTGCCGCTTGTATGGTGCTGGGTTTCAGGAAGCTTCCTTTTTCGGGCTTGGGCTTGTCTTTGAAGGGATGGGGCAGAAGCCTGCTGAACGGAGCTTTGTTTGTCGTGTTCTTGTATGTAGTTGGTTTTGGCTTGTCTTTATTGTTGGGGGCTGTGGAAGTGGCAGGGGTCTTGTTTTCTCCCATTTCGTTGTTGTCGAGTCTTTTGCTTTATTTTTTAGTGGCAGTTACGGAAGAAGTTATTGGACGCGGTTTCATTTTAGGGCGTATGCTGGATGGAGGCGTCAATAAGTTTGTGGCATTGCTTATCTCTGCGGTGTTATTTTCGTTGATGCATCTTTTCAATCCCAGCTTTGCCTTCGTCCCGTTTTTGAATATCATGCTGGCGGGTTGTTTCTTGGGAGCTTCCTATATATACACGCGTAACCTCTGTTTCCCCATTGCCTTGCATTGGTTCTGGAACTGGATTCAAGGTTCTGTTTTGGGATATAAAGTCAGTGGAAATGAATTTAGCAATAAGAATCTGCTGATTCTTCACTTTCCGGAAGAAAATCTGATAAATGGAGGAACTTTCGGGTTCGAAGGCTCTATTCTGTGTTCACTACTTTTAGTGCTTGGTACAGTAATTATCTTAAGACACTATTATAAGGGATTAGTGATTAGGGATTAATGATTAATACGGAAACCATTAACCACTAACCATTAATCACTAATCCCTAATCACTAATTCTGTTCCACTCCTTTCATTGTCAGCTGTATGCGTTTCCGGTCCATATCTATGCTGAGTACCTTTACGCGTATATGTTGATGAATGGACACTACTTCATTAGGGTCTGATATGAATCTGTCGGCGAGTTGGGAGAGGTGTACCAGTCCGTTTTCCTTGATGCCTATATCGACAAATGCGCCGAAGTTGGTGATGTTTCCTACGATGCCGGGCAATTCCATGCCTTCGCGCAGGTCGCTGATGGTGCGCACGTTCTTATCAAATTCAAATATTTTTATCGGTCCGCGTGGGTCACGTCCGGGCTTGTCCAGCTCTTGCAGGATGTCTTTCAG
>NZ_JBCNZM010000309.1:0-2028 GCF_040227615.1 Bacteroides sp. RTP31139st1_H2_RTP31139_211217
GTATTCTCGTTTTTACGCCAAGTCTCAATATTCATAAAGGCTGAAATGCGGTTGGTTTCCTCGGCATTCCTTTCCTGACGGCTTACGGCCAATGGGAAACGTGCGACACTGCTGTTGGTGAACTCTCGGATTTCAGCGTCTTTACCTAAGAATCCGGTTACTGTGAAATTGTTTTCAATCTTTTTCATGTTGAATTGCTTTTAGAAGTTATTAAATCAATTTTTACACTGCCTAAAAAGTAGATGTCGTTTAAGGGATGCGCCAAGGATAGCGCGTCAATACGCTTTATTTTTAGCCACAGGCAAAATCGAAGGCTCGATAAAGGAAGATTGAGGCGGCTACGCCATTGGTCAAGACAACCATGTCGTTCCCGTCGGCATACTATCTTTGCAGAGGAAAAATGATGATTGCTTCGATAAAAAGCGATTATGGAAAATGGGAAACAAGTAAACCGGTAATGATAAGGAAAAAGAGCAAAGCCAAATGTCGGCACAAAGGCGAGACATGCCTGGCTTGAATTGAGACTGTAACAAACAGAATACCGTCCAATCAGAAAAAAGGTCACTGCATAAGGAATGTGTCAGCCAAGAGTGGACAGAAGCGTAGGCAGCCCATCCTTGGAGGATAGTGATATCTGCATCGAAAAAAAATGGAACTGGAAGGAAAAACGGCAGGGAGAACCAGACTTTTCACAAAGTGGTTTCCAATTCGCTTTGCGTGAATGGCTGGTTTCTACAAAAGGAAGTGGCGCAGCCAAAAGAAAAAGTTATAAAAGGAAAATGGAAGTAAGGCTGAAATGGGTGATTCCATTCCAGCCAGTCGATGATATTTGTCCAAGGTGTCATTGAAATTCAACCATCATAATACGATACTCGAATATTTTGGTTTTGTCGCTGGGGCGTCGCTGGCAAACCCAAAGGTGTCGTGCACCGTAACCGTATGTGAAATACTCATCAAGTGGAGTTTTTTTCTCCAACTGTCTCATGCTTTCACGCAATTCCGCCTCATTGCCAGAAAAAAGAATCGTGTTAATGATTCGGAAATAAAGTTCAGTTACCTCGTCACAATAGGGGCAAAAGCTGTGTTCAATTGTTACTTTCATGCTTCTTTTGATTTTTATTGTACTTCGATTATATCTTCAATTCGACCATATAGGACAGAACGTAGTGCGGTTTTGTCAATGGCATAATATTCGGCAATATGTCCGTGTTGTTTCACGAAATACCGTTTGAGAACATCGGAGAAGTCAAAACGGTAGCCCATTAAAGCGATACCTCTTTTGAAATGGCAGCACTCTTTCACATTGCGGGTGAGCCAGTTTTTTTCTTCCCGACTCAACTTGTCGCCATTATCAAGACGTTCCCGTAATTTGTAAACCTTGCTATCTTTCAGTTTTTCCAATTCGGGCACATCCCATTGGACGAATTTCATTGCTATCTGTGTCATGGTTCTATGTTGTAAAATTGTAAAAATTACTTCGTCACAGTATTTAATAATCTCTCTTTGCTGTAGGATAGACCATAATTTTACTTTATCTTCTTCTACTCATTCAGTTACTAATTTGACCTTCCATTCTCCCTGAGAGAATATTCTAAAGCTCACGTACTCGTCTTCAAATTCATAGGTTAGAATCTTGATATAGACTTTATCTTTGTCCTCCAACGATTCTACCAATTTTTTGATTTCTTCTTCTGGATACACCCAACGAGAGGAAAATTCTGCATCTACACTATCACCATATCGATTGGTAAATTCGCTGAAAGTGTCATCCAAGAAATCCTCTATTTTGTCGAGGTCTGTTTTATTTTCCGTTCTTGCGTGGAAAATGTTGGTTGCATAATTTGCCATAAATACTAAGTTTTAAGTTTGTTACTTTCCCTCCTGTAGCATTTCACTTACTTTCGGACTTGATTGAAATTATGTCGCTTCAACAGGTGGCATGGCTATGTATGCAGGGTTTCACTACAAAATACTACCTCTGCGAAGCGGAGCGTGGAGATTTTATAGTGAACCTTCAGGTTACAACCT
>NZ_JBCNZM010000310.1:0-757 GCF_040227615.1 Bacteroides sp. RTP31139st1_H2_RTP31139_211217
CTGCAGGATAACGGGCATACTCTCAATGGGGAATATCATGCCCGAAAGCAACATGGTGGGCATCATCAGCATCAGTCCGGACACCAGCATGGCGGCAACCTGCGTCCGGGTGACCGTAGAAATCAGCAGCCCCAGCGCCAGGGAGACAAAGATGAATAGCAGCGACACCACCACCAGCCAGAACAAGCTGCCCGCCACGGGAACATCGAGCACATAGACCGAAAGCAGAAGAATGGTGGTCAAGTTGACAAACGACAGCACAAAATAGGGCACCGCCTTTGCCAGAATGATGAAAAGCGGTTTGACGGGAGAAACCAGCAGGACCTCCATCGTCCCCGTCTCCTTCTCGCGCACAATGGAGATGGAGGTCATCATGGCGCAAATCAGCATCAGAATAAGCCCCATGACACCCGGCACGAAGTTGTAGGCACTCTTCATCTGCGGATTGTACAGCAGCTTGAGCTGGGGTACGATGGCAGCGGCATGCACTCCCGGCAGAAGCATCTCCTGCCCGGCAGAGGAGATGATGTTTGCGGCATAGCCTGCCTGCATAGTCGCCATATTGGGGTCTGTGGCGTCGGAGACAAGCTGCACGCGCGCCTCGCCGGTATAAAGCTTGTCCGAGAAACGCTCGCTGAAAACAAGCGCCATGTCAATCTCCCCTCTTCCGAAAGAAGCCTCCATATCGGCGGGAGAATGCAGGCGGCGGATGACGGTGAAGTATTCGCTTGCATCCATGCGGTCGATGATACGGCGG
>NZ_JBCNZM010000310.1:847-2011 GCF_040227615.1 Bacteroides sp. RTP31139st1_H2_RTP31139_211217
CATTGTCTATATTTATATTTAGGCTCGGATAATGCGGATTTCACGGATTTTCAGTCGGCGGTTCGCACGGCTTGACGAGCCAGTTGTTGGAATACATCGTCCATCGTAGTGGCATTGAACTGCCGTTTCAGCTCCCCGGGAGTGTCGAGTGCACGGATGACGCCGTCTACCATGATGGAGATGCGGTCGCAATACTCCGCCTCGTCCATAAAGTGGGTGGTGACAAAGACGGTGATGCCCTCGTCGGCAGCCTGGTAAATCAGCTCCCAGAACTGGCGGCGCGTGGCAGGGTCCACCCCACCCGTAGGCTCATCCAGAAAGACAATCTTGGGACGGTGGAAGATGGAGACGGAGAAGGCCAGCTTCTGCTTCCAGCCCAGCGGAAGGCTTTTCACCAGTGTATCCCGTTCCTTTTCCAGCCCGAGGCGGAGGAGCAGCTCATCCGTCTTGGGGGCAATCTCCGCTTCGGGGATGCCGTAGATACCGGCAAAGAGGCGGATATTCTCCCACACCTTGAGGTCTTCGTAAAGGGAAAATTTCTGGCTCATGTAGCCGATGTTCTTCTTCACTTCTTCGGGTTGGGAAGCCACATCGAAACCTGCCACACATGCCTTGCCGCCGGTGGGGCGGCTAAGTCCCGTAAGCATGCGCATGGCGGTGGTCTTGCCTGCCCCGTTGGCTCCCAGGAAACCGAAAATCTCGCCCCGATGGACTTGGAAGGAGATGTGGTCTACAGCGGTGAAATTACCGAACCGCTTGGTCAACCCTTCCACCTCAATCACCTTGTTTTCGTGGTTTTCCACCCGTTCGTGCTGCAAGCCCGGAGGGCAGAGGATGCCCGCAAAGCGTGTCAGGATACGGTCGGGGGTATCGATGCCTTTTAGCTCTCCTTCGTTGATGAAGGCGATGCGGTCGCATTGGCGCGCTTCGTCGATGATGGGGGTGGAAGCAATGATGGTGATACCCTGCTCCTTCAGTCGGCGAAGCATTCCCCAGAATTCCTTGCGGGACACGGGGTCGACGCCCGTAGTGGGTTCGTCCAGAAAGAGGACATCCGGTTTATGGATAAGGGCACAGCTAAGGGCGAGTTTCTGCTTCATGCCGCCGGACAACGCTCCGGCGCGGCGCTTGCGGAAAGGTTCTATCTGCCGGTAAATGTCGCGC
>NZ_JBCNZM010000311.1:0-2010 GCF_040227615.1 Bacteroides sp. RTP31139st1_H2_RTP31139_211217
CCCACCTCGGCGAGCTTCGCGCTGTCGGCGTCGCCCGTCTGTTCCGCTGTCGGAGGCGGGGGGATGAATGAAGAGACCGCCGCCGCGATGAAGTCCTGCGGACGAAGGAGAACCCCGACATAAGGGTGAGGCATGGGCACGACGGGGGAAGGTGGTATCGTCACGAGGTGGATGTCCACGCCGATGACCGGGTCGAGCTGCTTGGAGATGGGCAGGCAGGCCATGCCCTTCATGCCCATGGCACCCAGCACGGGGAGCATCGCGGCCTCGCTCAGGCCGTCGGCAAGGCCGCCGATGGCGGCTGCCGCCTTGACCCCCGTGTCGAGGGCATTGACGGACGGTGACACGCCGGCGTCGGAGTTCGCCTTGACGCCTTCCGAGATACCCTTGACCTGCGCGCCTACGCCGGTCTTTAGGTTAGCACTCACGCTGTCGAAATAACCTGTGTCCGCCATAACTATGTGCTTGCATTAAGCTGTTACCATTCGGAACATCTAAATTTATCAAAAGTCTTTAAATTCATCGTTTTCCATAAAAAAGATTAAGGCTTCTATATAATCTTTTTCTGATGGTATGCCAATTTGATCCATTACATTTAATAATATATCTTCAAATTGTTCGCCATAATACAATAATTCCAAATTTTCTTTCTGTACAAAATCGGGATAAACTTCTTCATCATTTTTAATTTCAGGATATTTATCAATGAAGCATAGTTGATCCCACTGTATATTTTCACTTTTAGAATATATACAATAATTCTCATTTGAGAATCCATGTACCTGTATCTGCTGGGATACTTGTTTGATTATAAAACCTAAAGTATAAGGCTTTTCTGATTTTAAATTATCCATATATTTATTATTTTTTTTGTTTATAACCTGTGGAACCATTTAATCGTCCTTTACGACCATCATTACCACCACCCCATAAATCTCGCCCACCTTTACCTGATGGATGATAAAGTTTATGATTGAGTGAATGATCTCTTCTGTCCACCAAGACCAGTCTCCTTGTTTCTTCATGATGATGCCATGTAAAACCAGACGGGCTTGATGTCATGTTTGGATTTTTAATCCATGCATGTAGTTCTGGATGCCTTTTTAACATATCATGCTTAAAGATTGCATCAGAATTGATTTTATTTAGAAATTCTTGATTTGCTCTATTAAATTGGACAGCATCACTTGCGTATTGGTCTTTCGCATTCACTGTATGCTCAAAAAAGATGTGATACTTTCCATTATTGGGGCGTGTAGCTAAACCAAGAACATCACTCCACGCATTTGTATCATCGACATACCCATATAAATTGAGTATTCCACCACCAAGTCCAATCGGGTCTTGCGAGACGTACATCCCCATCTTCGGGTCATAGTACCTGAACCTGTTATATGCCAGCCCTGTCTCCCGATCATAATACTGTCCCTGGAACAGGAACGGTACCATTCCCTTGTTGCCCGTTTCCTCGATGACGTTCCCGTCCATGTCGAGTACCCGGCTCCACACCTCGTTGCCCTCGGCATCGTATGCCTCCGTCGGTGTTCCGAGCTGGTCGGTCAGTATCGAGTAGGACCTGCCCTCCCTGAGCATTGCCACCGGTACGAACGACTCCTCGTCGAAGAGCCATACCGTCATGTCGCGGCGTTCCGTGTCCGTGTTCCACCTGTCCTCCATGACGGAGTATTCCCTGCGCTGCTTCCACTGGTGCAGCGGCACGTTGCCGTTCCACACCCACCGCGTCACAGTCGTTTCGAAGCTCTTGGAGAGCCTGCGCCCGAGCGCGTCGTATGTGAACTCCACCTCCCTCTTGTCGGGCCGCACCACCTTTGCCAGGGAGCCGTCGGCGTTCCACCGGTATCTCCAGCGGTCCTTCTTGCCGTCAAGCCACTTTCCCGTGCCGAGGTAGCGTTCCGTCAGGTTGCCGTCAGCATCGTACTCGCAGTGCCATTCACCGTCCTGCTCCAGCCGTCCGCCACTGAGGTAGCGGCGCAGCCTCATGTCCGGGTC
>NZ_JBCNZM010000312.1:0-1251 GCF_040227615.1 Bacteroides sp. RTP31139st1_H2_RTP31139_211217
CGTATGCCCAGTGCAAAGAGTACTCTTTCGAATGGCACTTCTTTACTTGCCGCAATACCGTTGACTATGTTTTCTGCCGATTTTTCGCCCATCCGTTCCAGGTTCTTGATGTCATCGGTTTTGAGCTGGTATAAATCTGCAGTATCCTTTATCAGCCCCAATCGGTAGAACATATCTACTGTTTCAGGTCCCAGTCCGTCTATATTCATGGCTTTGCGGCTGATGAAATGTTCTATTTTCCCTTTAATCTGCGGAGGACAAGCGGTTTCATTGGGGCAATAGTGGGCTGCTTCTCCTTCAAAACGTATCAGTTTGCTGCCGCATTCGGGACAATGGGTGATGAACTTCACTTTTTCACCGATAAGCGTACTGCGGGCATCCTTATCGACACCGGTTATTTTGGGGATGATTTCACCGCCTTTTTCCACATACACCATGTCGCCTATATGCAGGTCCAGCCCCTCGATAATATCTGCATTGTGCAGGGAGGCACGTTTCACAATGGTGCCGGACAGTTGTACGGGGTCCAGATTGGCAACCGGAGTGACTGCGCCGGTACGTCCTACTTGGTAGGTAACCCTATTCAAGCGTGTCAGTGCACGTTCTGCCTGGAATTTGTATGCGATGGCCCACCGGGGGGACTTGGCTGTGAATCCCAAATTCTTTTGTTGTCTCAAGCTGTTGACTTTTAGTACAATACCATCAGTAGCTACCGGAAGGTTCTTACGCTCCGTGTCCCAATAATTGATGTATTCGAAGACTTCCTCCAGGCTGTGGGCTTTTCTGGTGTGCTCTGATGTTTTAAATCCCCAGCTGGCGGCGGCTTGCAGATTCTCGTAATGGCCGTCGCAGGGCAATTCCTCTCCCAATAGATAGTAGAGATAAGCATCCAGCTTTCTGGATGCTACGATGGCGGAATTCTGCAACTTCAAGGTACCGGAAGCAGCGTTGCGCGGATTGGCGAAAAGCGGTTCCTCACGTGCTTCCTTTTCCCGGTTCAGTTCTTCGAAAACCACCCAGGGCATCAGGATTTCCCCTCTGATTTCGAATGATTTAGGATAATCCCCATGGAGGACCAGTGGAATCGTTCGGATTGTCTTTACATTGTCCGTCACGTCATCGCCCTTTTCGCCGTCGCCACGGGTGACGGCACGCACCAGTTTGCCATCCTCGTAAGTCAGCGAGATGGAAGTACCGTCATACTTCAGCTCGCAGCAGATTTCAAAATCCTCATTCAACGCTTTCTTTACC
>NZ_JBCNZM010000312.1:1304-2005 GCF_040227615.1 Bacteroides sp. RTP31139st1_H2_RTP31139_211217
GAATAGGTGTTTCCCAATGAAAGCATGGGATATTTGTGTGCCACTTGTGTGAAGTTCTTATTCAAATCACTCCCTACACGCATCGTGGGCGAATTATCATCTTGGTATTCAGGATGTTCTTTCTCTAAGTCTTGTAGCTCGCGCATCAGGTCGTCAAACTCCTTGTCGGATATTTCAGGAGCATTCAGCACATAATAATTGTAGTTGTGCTGGTGTAATTCCGCACGGAGCTGGTCTATTTTTTCTTTTACAGTCATAGGGTTTTCGGATTGTTTGAACGCAAAAATACGGGTTTCTCCCCGAATATTTGTACTTTTGCAGCTTGAAATAGCTAAAATAAAGTTATATGCGCATTGACATTATCACAGTTTTGCCAGAGATGATTGAGGGATTCTTTAACTGCTCCATCATGAAACGTGCTCAAAATAAAGGGCTTGCAGAGATACATATCCATAATCTTCGTGATTATACGGAAGATAAGTACCGTCGTGTAGACGATTATCCGTTTGGCGGCTTTGCCGGAATGGTCATGAAGATAGAGCCGATAGAGCGGTGTATCAACGCCTTGAAGGCCGAGCGGGATTATGACGAGGTTATCTTTACGACCCCCGATGGTGAGCAGTTCAATCAGCCGATGGCAAATACTCTTTCCCTTGCCCAGAATCTCATCATTCTCTGCGGGCATTTCAAAGGGATAGATT
>NZ_JBCNZM010000313.1:0-1854 GCF_040227615.1 Bacteroides sp. RTP31139st1_H2_RTP31139_211217
GGTATTAGGCAACCATATATTGATAACACGGGCGGCAGAAAGGAAGAGTATGGAAGAAACGGTACCCCTGCCGCCCCGACCGGCATATTCCACCATTGCCGGAATCCTGCTGGACAAGGAGACGGGAGAGCCCGTCGTCAGTGCGTCGGTCATCGCACAAGGAACCTCACTGGGTAACATTACCAACCAGAACGGTGAATTCCGGCTCAATCTGCCCGACTCATTGAGGCGCTGCATGCTCTCCTTCTCCCATCTGGGTTATGTGGGGCAAACGGTGGAAGCCTCTGCTTTGGAAGGACGTAGCAATGTCCTGAGCCTTGAGCCGAAAGTCATTTCCTTGCAAGAAGTGCTTATCCGCTTGGTGGAGCCTAAAAAGCTGCTTCGCGAGATGATAGAGCACCGGGATAGAAACTGCTCCACTTCTCCGGTCTATCTGACCACCTTCTACCGGGAAGGCGTACAATTGAAGAATAAGTTCCAGAGCCTGACGGAGGCCGTTTTCAAGGTCTACAAATCACCGACGATGGAACCCGGACAGAAAGACCAGGTGAAACTGCTCAAGATGAGCAAGATAGATAACCGGGAACAGACGGACAGTGTGCTTGCCAAAATCAGCTCCGGGGTGGAGGCATGTCTGCAGTTGGACATCATGAAGAATCTTCCAGACTTCCTCTTGCTGGAATCCGGCGAGGAACTTTATACCTATACTTCGGGCGACATCGTATCGGTGGACGACCGTACTGCCAACGTCGTCTATTTTGAGCAGAAACGTGGGGTAAAGGAGCCTTTGTTCTGCGGAGAACTCTATATAGACTCGGAGAACAGCGCCTTGCTGCGTGCCCGCTTCGAAATTCATCCCCGGTATGTGAAGGCCGCCACACGGCTTTTCGTGATACGCCAGGCTCCGAAAATCAGGCTGACAACGGAGAAACTTGTCTATACCGTCTCATACAAACCCTGGAACGGTACCTATTATGTCCACCACATCCGTGGCGACCTTTACTTCAAGATGAAGAGAAAACGCATGCTCTTCAGTAATCCCACTCTGTATACCTGGTTCGAGATGGTGACCTGCCGGATTGACGGGGAGAACGTGACGCGCTTCCCGCGTGCGGAACGGTTGCCGGTGCATACCGTCTTCTCTGAAACCGACTTCAAGTATGACGCCGATTTCTGGGGCGACTTCAATGTGATTCCGCTGGAAGAGGAGCTTGGAAAGATTATCGAGAAGGTCTCCTTGAAGATAGAGCAGACGGAAGCTCCGTAAACATGGCCCTCAATCGTTTGCGGCGGGTAGGTTGTATATTCTACACTAAAATTATCTCTATTTTGTTTTTTTATTGTAATTTTGCCCCCGGTATTAGTTTAAATTTAAAGATTGTAACTATGAGATTACCTGAGGACCCGGTGATGCTGTACAGCTTCATCAACATGAAACTGCGTGATTTCTATCCTTCGCTGGACGCGCTCTGCGAGGATATGAACGTAGAGAAAGAGGACATTGTACGAAAATTGAAGCTCGTGGGATTTGAGTATAATCCTGCAAAGAACAGATTTTGGTAAATAATGTTTCTGTATAAAACAACTCCCGTTGCTTGTTGTTGTAAAGCGCAAGTTAACGGGAGTTGTTTTGTTATGGAACTATGGGATAAGGCAGAACGTCTTTGGACGAGGGTCAAGAACTGGAAAACAGTACGCGGCTGGCACATCTGGAAGTTGAAGCTGGTGGATGCCCGGTTGTATTTCGTCAGCATGTTCGTCGGTTTGCTGACGGGACTGGTCGCTGTGCCCTATCACTATCTTCTCTATTATCTGTTCCACCTCCGCAGTGGTTTCTTCGCTTCGCATCCGGCC
>NZ_JBCNZM010000314.1:0-726 GCF_040227615.1 Bacteroides sp. RTP31139st1_H2_RTP31139_211217
CCAGTCCGCTGTCAAACTGGAAACATGCGCTTAGAGTGTCTTCGGCAGGATATAGTCTGCCACGGTTACTCTTGTAGCCGCTGGCTTCGAGGATACATCCGAAGATTTCCTGCAGCAAGTCTATCTGGTGGGGCGCAAGGTCATAGAAGTATCCTCCGCCGGCAATGTCCGGCTGCACGCGCCACGGTAGGTTTTCCTTGTTATGGTCGAGGTCGCGGGGAGGCTGGGCGAAGCGGATTTGAATGTTGATGACATTGCCAATATGTCCCTCCTCTACCAGTGACTTTACCTTCAGGAAGTAGGGCAGATAGCGGCGGTAGTACGCAACAAAACATGGAACACCCGTTTCTTTGGAAATGCGGTTGATGCGGCAGCACTCTTCGTAGGTAACGGCCATCGGCTTCTCTATGTAGACCGGTTTACCTGCCTTCATGGACATGATGGCGTACGTAGCATGTGAAGAAGGAGGAGTGGCAATGTACACGGCGTTCACCTCTTCGTCGTCAATCAGCTCCTGGGCATCGTCGTACCATTTAGGAATCCCTCTTTCCTTGGCGTAGGTCTTGGCCTTGTCACCATTTCGGCTCATGACGGCCACTACTTCGGAGTTCTCTATTTTCTGAAATGCCGGTCCGCTTTTGTATTTGGTCACTTCTCCGCAACCGATGAATCCCCATTTAATTATTCTCTCGCTCATAATCTTTCCCTTATTTTACTCTTCCTCAA
>NZ_JBCNZM010000314.1:736-1984 GCF_040227615.1 Bacteroides sp. RTP31139st1_H2_RTP31139_211217
CGGTACCTTTGGCACGGTTGACGAAACCGCTGACACGGCTCATCTCCAGCAGTACATACTGTTCCGGAGTCGTTACATTCTCCATCATTTCGGCCACTAACTTTGCGCCGACACGCTTTTCGATGGGCTGCAGAACTTTGAAGGAATAGGTGACGGGGGGCTTGCGCACCTGGATGACGTCTCCCGGTTTCACCGTACGGGCAGCCTTTGCCAGTGCGCCATTGATGCTGATGCGTCCTGTTTTGCAGGCTTCGGCGGCTATGGTACGTGTCTTGAAGATGCGTACGGCCCACATCCATTTGTCAATTCTGGCTTCGTTCATTTCTTGTTATATTGATTCATGGTGATATCTATTCCCGCCAGACAGAAACTTTTGATGATTTCTCCGGCTGTTTCCAATCTCTCACCCATTGTTTTCCAATCTTCATCGGTAAAATGTCCCAGCACATAGTCAATCTGTCCACCACGGGGAAAATCATTGCCGATGCCGAAACGCAGGCGTGCATAATTCTGAGTGCCCAGTGTTGCTGCAATATGCTTAAGGCCGTTATGTCCCGCATCGCTTCCTTTACCTTTCAGGCGCAGTGTGCCGAAAGGCAGTGCCAGGTCATCTACCACTACCAACACATTCTCCAATGGAATGTTTTCTTTTTGCATCCAGTAGCGCACGGCGTTGCCGATGAGCTTCATAAAGGTGGAAGGCTTCAGCAGTAACAGTTGGCGTCCCTTGACTGACAGCGTTGTGGTGAAGCCATAACGTCCGTCGGTAAAAGTGGCACCCGCTGCTTTTGCCAGAGCATCTACTGCCATGAATCCGATGTTATGGCGGGTTTCGTGATATTCGGGGCCGATATTGCCCAATCCTACAATTAAATATTTCATAGTCTGTGCTTCCTGTTTATGAGGGTGTTAAAACTAGTATTCACCACAGATTACACAGATTTGCACAGATAGACATCTTTGATTATCGGTACATTAAATTCATTCTGTGTTAATCTGTGTAATCTGTGGTGAATTATACACTCTCGTGAGCCGTAAAAAGAACGCGGATTATCGCAACTTTCCGCGGAAATCAGTATGAAATCTGCGTTGGCTGCGTTAATCCGCGTTCCCGAATATTTAGTCTTTCTTGGAAAGAATCGATTAGTTGCCTGCAGCAGCAGCGGCACCTCTTGCAGCACGAGTCAGCTTAACGGCGCATACAACAGCTTCTTTGGCATTCAGCAATTCCAATCCTTCGTATTGCAA
>NZ_JBCNZM010000315.1:0-469 GCF_040227615.1 Bacteroides sp. RTP31139st1_H2_RTP31139_211217
GTCGTCAAGTTGCGTAAGAGTGGGGTGCCTATGCCCCGTACTCCGCAAGTGGATGCGGAACGTTGTACGCATTGCGGATATTGCGTGAAGCATTGTACTGCAGGAGCCATTATAAAAGGAGACGAGTGCAATACGGTTGCAGAGAAATGCATCAAATGTTGTGCTTGTGTGAAAGGCTGTCCGCAGAAGGCGCGCACGTATGACACGCCGTTTGCCGTATTGCTTTCCGATTGCTTCAAGAAACAGAAGGAGGACAGAATCATTCTGTGATGGCTACTGGTCGATGGTTGATACGACCAACACTTTCCGGGTTTTTTCGTCTATTCTGAAACGGTTGTCCACCCGTTCTCCCACCAGCCAGATGATGTCATCTCCGCAGCAAAGCACCCATTGCCGTTCTTTGCGCAGAAGGGAGAACTTGCGGTCGGTCAGGTAGTCGCTTACCTTCTTCCGGCCTTTCATGCCGAAG
>NZ_JBCNZM010000315.1:479-1046 GCF_040227615.1 Bacteroides sp. RTP31139st1_H2_RTP31139_211217
GTCCAATGTCCGGCAGATGTCCCTTACTTGTGCGGCGTTGAATCCAAGCGGATGCAGAATTTCAAATAAGACCGTTTCCGGTGCCGCTTCTTGCCTCAGGGCGCCGATACTTATGCCTTCCGGTGTCTTGACTCGCAGTTTGGCTTCTTCTATACCTATATTATATATAGAGGCGGCATCGTCCAGATGCTCTGCCGTTTTGAGGATGCTTTCCTTGACGGAGGGGTTTATCTCCTGCATCATGGGAAGCAGGTTCAAGCGTATTTTGTTGCGGGTATATTCGTCCTGCAGATTGGTGCTGTCCGTCACGTAGGCTTGCCCGATACTTTCCAGATAACCGACGATTTCCTTTCTGTCCAGGCAGAGCAAGGGGCGGACTATATGTCCGTTTCGGGGGCGTATGCCCCGCAACCCGTTGATGCCGGTACCGCGAATCAGATTGAGCAGCAATGTCTCTACACTGTCATCTTGATGGTGGGCGACGGCAATGACAGCTGCACTGCATGCTTCCCTTGTTTTTTCGAACCACGCGTAGCGCAATTCCCTTGCAGCCATTTCGATGGAGAT
>NZ_JBCNZM010000315.1:1056-1975 GCF_040227615.1 Bacteroides sp. RTP31139st1_H2_RTP31139_211217
GTTGGCGTACAAAGTGCTCGTCGCGGTCGGAGTCCGCTCCGCGCAGATGGAAGTTGCAATGGGCGGCTTCGCATGTGTATCCCAGGCTGAGGAGCAGGCGCAGCAACGCCACGGAGTCCGCCCCGCCGCTCAGTGCCACAAGTATCTTGTCGTCCAGCGAGAAGAGCTTGTGGCGCTCGATGTATTGTACTACCTTCTGCATATTCAACTATAGAGTGGTGCAAAGATAGTGCAAACGATTTTTATTGCCATATCTGCAAGTATCTATTTTCAGAATCTCTATCGGCTAAGGTCGTATTTGCTAAAAGCTAATCTTACCACAGCTGTGTTTTATGCATACCACACCTTTGTTCTTTTCTTACCACAGCTGTGGTAAGAAAAGAACAAAGGTGTGGTGAAGTTACGATTTAGTATCTCTGGAAGTAGTGTTCTGCCTTCTGGGCATTATTGTTTAGTGTCTCTTATTTAAAAACATTCTAAATTATTTGTGCCTTGCGGACATAAGTATTATCTTTGCCCCCAAAATAGAAAAGAAAGGCAGAAAGACTATGCGTTTGTCCGAATTGAATACCGGTGAAAAAGGTGTAATCGTAAAAGTGCTGGGACACGGTGGTTTCCGCAAACGGATTGTGGAAATGGGATTTATTAAAGGTAAAACAGTGGAGGTCTTGCTGAATGCCCCACTACGCGACCCTATCAAATACAAAGTAATGGGATATGAGATTTCTCTTCGTCGGCAGGAGGCTGAGATGATAGAGATTATCAGTGAGCAGGAAGCTAAGGAGCAGGCTGTGCAGCCCGATTACCACGAGGGGTTGGGCGAAAACATGCATCTGGGCGAAGATGAGCTGAAGCAACTGGCCCTCGGCAAACGCCGCACCATAAATGTGGCTTTGGTGGGAAATCCCAACTGTGGTAA
>NZ_JBCNZM010000316.1:0-1907 GCF_040227615.1 Bacteroides sp. RTP31139st1_H2_RTP31139_211217
TACCGTTTGGCGAGTGCTGTTTAGGCTCTTATCTAAAAATTTTTCGTACATATTGATTGTGCTATTTATTACTAATGGGTTGGAAAGGAACGCCGTTTAGGGGTTATCTTTCCTTGTTATAAACTTTTTTATTTTTCCAATGGATATATAATTCTCCATTCTTTAGTCTTTTCTCTCCAACTATTGCACATAAAAGATTATTTTCATAGGCAAAATTATATTCCTCTGCTGGCATATTGTCCCAACGAGAAGCATACCTATGTACTTTACTAATTCTTTCTTTATCATATTCATATAAATACACTGACCAATCTTTATATGAATTTATACCCTGAAAGATATTCATTTCATGGTATGGATAAAAATAGCTTATTGAGATTATGGTTGTATATTGATTGGGTATATATTTAACATGATATACATAATATGAAAAGGCATTATCATACTCATATATATCAGTTATGATGCCATTTCCTATATTATCTGGAGCTTCTTGCGAACAAAGTATTTTTCCTTCTGCATTAAAGCCAAAAGAATACAGACCAGCTATTTTTAGACGGTCTTTTTCTTCAATATTTTTTCGTATTCGTCCGTTTGGTAAACCCGCTAATTCATTTTGATAGGGAGCAGGAACATAAAATTCATGTGTAGCATACTTCCATGAAGAGATTTGTCGTAAAATACTTTCAACTTTGGCATGAATGACAAGCTCTGACTGTTTTAACCGTTGATACAGTTTGTCATTCATTTCCATAATATGTATATCATTCTTTATATCCATTGGCTTTATTGTTTATAATGGTTTGGTGAGAAACAGCGTTAGCTGTTATCTCAACCTTGTTATGAACTTATTTTATTATAAAAGATTAATATGGCATATAAAATTTATCTGCCATAAACAGCAATACAATTAGAATAATAAACGGTAATATTAAAAATAGAATAGCCCATATATTGGAATATTTCTTATACGATTCGTCCTCCCGAATTTTCAAATACCGTCGTTTATAATGATAATAGATATACAGAATAATCCATATAAGAGGAAAGGCAAGCAGAAAAAGTGGTCCCGGATTAACACTTGTAGCTGCCCAATATATCAAAGCTATATCTACTCCGTAAAACATAATTACAATACTTAACACATCTGGGACATAAGAATCTGAATGTCGGATTAAGTATTCTGTCTTATACCATAAATATCCTAATATTCTATGTATCATATATTGCTACTGTTCATAATGGCTAAGCGGGGAACGACGTTAGTCCGTTATCCCGGTTTGTTAGTAATATATTCTATCGCACTCGCTTCAAATCCCCGATAAATTGGAGTACCGTTTCTATATACGGAATAGCTTTTAGAATTTTGATATTATCTATTGATTCTATACCACCCGATACCAATGCTGGGACATATCCGTAACATTCATCCAATGTAGGAACACCCTTTTCTGATTTTATCATAGGATATTTATTTAAGGAAAACCATGATTCCAAACAACTCTTGTTGAAAATTACCACATTCAATAGTATATCAACATTCTCGGATAAAATCTTGAATGTTCCGTATCTCACATTGATGAATACGACATAATCTCCTATCACGGGATTCTTAACATAAGCAAAAATATCTCCAAAAACAGTTGTCATAAATGGAGTTACAGTTTCATACTCATACAGAGGATAACTATCATCTACTATTGTCTGATATTTATCGGGGTTAATAATTCTGAACAATCCATCACAAAACGTTCCAAGTCCAACTTCTTTCCAAAGTTCGATTATTTTTTCTGATACCGCATTAGCATATTTTGCAATAAAAGTATCATCTACCGTTTGGCGAGTGCTGTTTAGGCTCTTATCTAAAAATTTTTCGTACATATTGATTGTGCTATTTATTACTAATG
>NZ_JBCNZM010000317.1:0-1864 GCF_040227615.1 Bacteroides sp. RTP31139st1_H2_RTP31139_211217
CGTGGACGGCTCGCCTACCACTTTTTTGCGCCGCCCCATCTCCATCAATTATGTAGATAGACAACGGAACGAGGTCTGGTTCTTAATCCAACTTGTAGGCGACGGAACCAAGCGATTAGGAGAAGCAAAAGCAGGCGATATAATCAATGTAGTGCTTCCGTTGGGAAACTGCTTCACAATGCCTGAAAAGCCCTCAGACAAGCTCTTATTGGTAGGTGGAGGTGTAGGTACAGCTCCTATGTTATATTTAGGCGAACAGCTCGCCAAGAAAGGTTGCAAGCCAACATTCCTGCTGGGTGCCAGAAGTGACAAAGATTTGCTTCAATTGGAACAATTTGCCGCCTATGGCGAGGTGTATACCACCACCGAAGATGGCAGCCACGGAGAGAAGGGATACGTAACACAACACTCCATATTAAATAAGGTGTGCTTTGAGCAGATATATACTTGCGGCCCCAAACCGATGATGATGGCAGTAGCAAAGTATGCCAAAAGTAAAGGCATCAGTTGCGAAGTATCTTTGGAAAATATGATGGCGTGCGGCATAGGCGCTTGTCTATGCTGTGTAGAAAATACCACGGAAGGTCATTTGTGCGTATGTAAAGAAGGTCCGGTTTTTAATATAAACAAACTATTATGGCAGATTTAAGTGTAAATATTGGTGAATTACAAATGAATAATCCGGTGATGACTGCATCCGGAACATTCGGATATGGTGAAGAATTCGCCGATTTCATCGAACTATCGCGAATAGGCGGTATTATTGTAAAGGGAACCACTCTTCACAAACGTGAAGGCAATCCATATCCGCGCATGGCAGAGACTCCTTCGGGTATGTTAAACGCTGTGGGACTGCAAAATAAGGGTGTTCATTACTTTGTTGAACACATCTATCCCCGCATCAAGGACATTCAGACCAACATGATTGTGAATGTTTCGGGTTCTGCCATCGAAGACTATGCCGAAACAGCCGCAATCATTAATGAACTTGACAAAATTCCTGCCATAGAATTGAACATCTCTTGCCCCAACGTGAAGCAAGGAGGAATGGCATTCGGTGTTACCGCCAAGGGCGCCGAAGAAGTGGTGAAAGCCGTGCGCTCAGTTTACAAAAAGACACTTATCGTAAAGCTCTCCCCGAACGTTACCGACATCACTGAAATAGCCCGCGCAGCCGAAAATGGCGGTGCAGACAGTGTTTCCCTCATCAATACCCTGCTGGGAATGGCTATAGACGCGGAACGCAGGCGTCCGATACTCTCCACTGTAACCGGTGGCATGTCCGGTGCGGCCGTGAAACCCATTGCCTTACGTATGGTATGGCAAGTAGCCAAAGCGGTAAAAATCCCCGTCATAGGCTTGGGAGGTATCATGAACTGGAAAGATGCTGTGGAATTCATGCTTGCAGGTGCCTCTGCCATCCAGATTGGTACGGCAAACTTCATTGATCCGGCGGTTACAGTGAAAGTGGTAGAAGGAATAAATGACTATCTTAACAGACACGGTTATCAGTCTGTAAAGGATATTATCGGTGCACTCGAGGTATAAAGAATAACTAGAGATCGCCATTCGCAATATATATTCATAAAAAAGGACATTCATTGACGAATGTCCTTTTTCTTTTTATTTACATCAGTAAACTTACTCTCCCAACAAATCCGGACGCAATCTACGGGTCCTTTCCAACGACTGTTGCAGCTCCCATTCCTTAATCTTGGCCTCATGTCCGGAAAGTAAAATATCCGGAACCTTCCATCCATTGTAATCAGCGGGACGTGTATAGACCGGTGCGGCCAGCAGATTGTCCTGAAAAGAATCTGAAAGTGCAGACTGCTCATCGGAAATCACTCCCGGAATGATACGG
>NZ_JBCNZM010000318.1:0-1781 GCF_040227615.1 Bacteroides sp. RTP31139st1_H2_RTP31139_211217
CTCTACATAATCAATAACCTTTTTCCATGCCCGGTTCTTGGGGGAATAGGTCTGCAGATGGTAAACAAAGAACATCATGCTTTGCCTCCTTTCTCATTAAAGGTGATGTTGACTGTCCCACCATTGACATAGATGGAAATGGATTTGTCGCTACGTGCTGCACGGATACGTTTACGTCCTGCGCACAGTTCAACACCCAGCTGGGCAAACAGTTCTTGAACCTTCTCTGCGGATACATAGCGTCCGCGAGCGCTTTGAGATTGTTTTGTCATAATGAAGAGCATTTAAAATAAAACAATATGTTATTAAAGACGGGAAAGGGAACTTTCTCCAAAAAACTGGAAAACTTATAAACAAAGAAAGTTCCGCTTTCCCGTTGCTCTTCACCTTGACAAGGCAGTGGGTGCATTAACACTCCACACGGGGGTCGGAACTATAGAATACCATTGGGCAGAAAAAATGCCAACGGCAAAAGTTGGCGAACAGTCTCGCCTTGTCAAAATGCAGAGCACTGCAAAGATGCAGGTTTATTTTGAAATGGCAAAAGAAAAACGGAGATTTTTTTGTTTGCTGTATAATCGAAAACATTTTATTAATACTTCTACAATCATTTGCTTTAATGAAGTAGATAATGAAGATACTCCAGCTTGTGAATAGAGTAAGTTTTAGATTGTTATTACCTTGTTGAAATTTATGGAACTTTTTTCTGGAACAATACAATTATCAGAGAATATCATATACTCTTGCCCTTTTCCAACTGTAGCCGCACTATAATTTAGAGAATATTCGTACATTCGGAATTTTAAATAAAGGTCAAGAATAAAATCTTCTTTATCATAAGTTACCACCCACTTTATATTTTCTAATCCTGCGATTGCATTATAAATATCTCTATGGTCTTGGTCATCATAATAATTCATATAGAGACCCTTACCTTTTTTGTAGTAAGGTGGATCAAAGTAAAACAAGGAATTATTTGGTAGATTACTCTGTAGATTATGAATTAACTCTACTGCATCTAAATTATGCAATTCAATTTTGTCTTTATATAAAGCTATTAATTTAATACGTTTTTTCAAATCATCAGAATTATAACGAGCATCAATTAAATAATTCCCAGTTTGATTAAGCCCACCGATAACTCCCCCTTTTATAATACCGGAACGATTTGTCCTATTTAAAAAGAAAGTCGAAAATCCTAAAGATAATAGTTCGGCATTAGTTTTGTTTTTTTGAATTTCTCTTTGTTCATACCAAGTATCAATCGTGATAGGAGTATTTTCTATTAGCTGGCAGAATTCATCTGTATAATTTAAAATAGAATACCAAAAAGCAAATAATGAGCGATCTTTATCATTTATAATAATTTGATTGGCAACCCCGTTAATTAACAAAGAAAGAGCTATGGAACCTCCGCCAACATAGGGTTCTATATAGGTTCCCCCTATTAAATTATTTGCAACAAATAATTCAGAAAAGAAAGAAGATATCTTTCCTTTTCCTCCAGGGTATCTAAGTGGCGAGTAACGCATCATATAATTATTCTGATTCTATTTGAGACCACAAAGTTACCATAAAATCCTGAATATTATCCCAAGTTGTTTGAATATCTATTGGCACAGGGGAAAGTTTGTTACTATGTACATAAGCATTCATTGTATCCACTCCCCAAATAGAATTACGTTCTTTGGTTAATAATTTTACTAGGGTGTCCAGTTTGTTGTACCAATTTTAGCTCACTTTCCTAAGCGTTTTGGTTCGTTCTGTAACCCAGTTTTTGG
>NZ_JBCNZM010000319.1:0-1831 GCF_040227615.1 Bacteroides sp. RTP31139st1_H2_RTP31139_211217
CGGGGCGGTCGGATACAAGGTTTTCCCGATAAATACGCTCGCAGCGAAGCGAGAGGAAGATTTATCGGGAAACGGCGCAGCCGCCTGACCTTTTAGCCGACGTAAAGCCCCGTGCTTGCTTTGCCTTTGTAAACGGAAATGATTGCTCCGCTTTCCTCTGAAAAGAGAAATAGACCCTGCAATATATATCACCATAGTGATAGGTTTGCATGCTGGTATGCTGGTACGTTTGCATGTTGGTATGTTGATATGTTGGTATGTCATCATGCTTTCCAACGGCTGTTGGGCTTGCCGTCCGAAACAACCGACACAAATACCGTCGTTTTCTCTTTTCGCCCGTGTATAATCCTTTCCAATAATGCCCTGCGGACTTTCGCCGCCCCGAACGATTCGATACGGAAAGCAAGGGCGGCTATCGTTTCGAGGTTGTAAACCTCCGCGCTGTATCTGTCCGATATGCGGATAATGCGCTTTATGTCATATATACTCAAAACTCCGCTTTTGCAGAGAGCCTTTATCCCTGCCCGAACCGTCGGGGCGATAACCCCGAACAGTTCGCAGATTTCCCGCTCGGTCATGGCGGTTGCACCTATATCGCTCGGCAGGGAGATATTGCCCTGCCCGTCCATCGTGATAATGTTCCTTTCTTCTTTCATCGGTATTCTGTTTTTAATTAGATGGCTCGGCAGATATTCTTCTCCATGTCCTCCAACTTGTGCGACAAGGTTTCCATGTCTTGACTTATCTTTTGGGCGGTGATTTTGGCGTAAATTTGGGTGGTCTTTATGTTCGTGTGTCCCAAAAGGCGGCTTACGGTTTCGATGGGTACGCCGTGCGACAGAAGCACGGTCGTGGCGTTCGTGTGTCTTGCCACGTGGTAGGTCAAACGCACCTTGAAGCCGCATTGTCTGCCTATCTCTTTGAGTATCTTGTTACAACTGCCGTTACTCGGAACGGGGAAAACATGACCGTCCCTTGCCAGTCCCTTGTATTTCTCTATGATACGCTTGGGAACGTCCAAAAGACGGATGTTCGATTCGGTGTTGGTCTTCTTTCTTCGGGTGATTATCCAAAGGTTGCCGTCGAAGAATGTTTGCAGGCGGTCGGCGGTGAGGTTCTTCACGTCGGAATACGCCAAACCCGTGAAAACAGAAAAGACGAACAAGTCCCGTACAAGTTCATGGGTGGCGTTCTTCATCGGTGCGTTCATGAGCGTCTGTATCTCCGTTTGGGTGAGGTAGCCCCTGTCCACGCTTTCGGGAGAATTGATATATCCGGCAAAGGGATTAAAGGGCAATCGTCCGTCGTTCCTCGCTATCGAAACGATGTGTTTCAACACAATCATATAGCCCCACACGGTATTGGTGCGGCATTTCTTCTCCGTGCGCAAAAAATACTCGAAATCGTTTATGAACGTGAGGTTTAGTTCCTTTAACGGAATATCCTCACGCTTGTAGGTGTGGGGCAGGAACTCCCGAATATGGTTGCAGACCGTCCGATAACGGGTAAATGTACCCTGCGCCCTGCTGTGCCCGACTTTCTTCTCGAACTCGGCGTTGTGCTGCTCGAACAGCTTCAGCAAAGTTTCCTGCTTGACGCCGATACCGAGATAGGCGTCTTTGAGTTTGGCGGCGGTTACATAACCGTCCGTCTGCATCAGTTCTTGGTAGCGGCGGTTTACCTCCACACGGATTTTATCTACCGCAAGGTTGATTTTCTGCGCTTCGACGCTCTTGCCCGAAGCACGGCTGTTTTTCACGTCCCACAACCGTGGGGGAACGTCCATCTTGCAACTGAACTGTTTAATCTCGCCGTCCACCGTGATACGGCA
>NZ_JBCNZM010000320.1:0-1795 GCF_040227615.1 Bacteroides sp. RTP31139st1_H2_RTP31139_211217
GAGAACAACCATGCGCTATTTAAAGTCATTGAATGAAAAAGAACTGATAGAATTTAGGGGAGCACCTAAAACTGGAGGATATTTTCTAATGAAAAATTAAATTTAAAAATAAAAAGTAATATATTAGTAATGTATAATTAAATATGAGCAATATGAGCAATTTTGATGATGAAGATTTGGAGATTGAAGCTATAGCAAAATGTGCTAAAGCTTTATCAAGATTAGACAATGAAAGTAAAACAAGAGTTATTCGTTATTTACTAGACAAATATGGTTTTATTGATCAATCATATAAGCCTACTGTCCCTACAAATCAGTTTATAGGGGCAGAAAAGCAATTACCCCCTACAAATAAAGAGACAAAAGTTGAAACGATTAATGCTGAACCTGCTTCTATTACAAAAGATAATATTCCGTCATTGTATGAACTGATGACCAAACAATATACAAAAAATGAAACGGAAATCTTATTGATGATATTATATTATAAATCTAATAATGGGACAATTCCAATAGAACGTTCTTCTATAATGGACGCATACAGAGAGGAAAGTATATATACAGAAGGGAGAAATAAGAATCTTTCAAAAAATATCGATAATCTCATACAGCAATCTTATATTTCTGCTATAACTAAAACCAAGTTTATCATAACAAGTGCAGGAATTGAACAAATACAACTGATTGCTACTGGGAAGTCAGAGGCTAAGCTAAGGAAACCTCGTAATACAAAACGTAAATCACCTAATAATGATAAATAATTCCTCAACATTAATTCATTGTATTTGCGAAAGGTTTTCTGCAAAAAAAGATGTTGCAGCAGCTTTTGTTTGGTTGCATTATAGATTAGAAGAGGGACAAGAATGTAGTACTCAAAAAATAAATTCTTATTTTGAGCAAGCTAATCTCCCTAAATATAATGTAACTTATTTAAAAGAAGACTTAAGAAAACATCGAAATATCTTATCTATTAAGGGAGGAGGATATAAACCAACAAGAACTTTACTATTAGAGCTTGATGCAGAATTTAATCAATTTCTCCTTAAAACAGAAGAAGTTGTATGTGAAGGATTAATTCTCCCTACTTCTCTATATGAAAACACTCGTGGATATATTGAAACATTAGGGAAACAAATTAATGCTTCATATGAACATAATATATATGACGGTTGCTCTGTACTAATGAGACGATTGTTAGAAATATTATTAATTCACTCTTATGAAGCAACTGGAAATATCACAGTAATACAAGATGGAGATGGATATAAGAATCTCAGCGTAATAATCAATGATATTATACAACATAAACGTTTTTCTCTTTCCAAAGAGGTATTATCTGTACTTGACAGATTTAGAATGTTAGGAAACTTATCGGCTCATAAAATTCAATATAATGCAAAAAAGGCGTACATAGACGAAGTAATAACATTATACAGAGTTGCTATTGAAGAATTATTATATATATCTAAGATAAAGGCTTAAAATAAATCCCTATCTTTGCATTCAGAAATCGTACCCAAGATACAAACTTGTGTTGAACGGTGCAAAGCTGTGAAGACCTTATTCAAGGGACTTACATCGTAATAAAAATATAACTTACTGAAAGATAGTGCCATATCAACCCACTTTCGGTTGCTGGTGGCACCACTCAAATAAATACTCCCATTGAAATGATAATATTTCAATGGGAGTATTTATTTACACCCACTCCCCCTATCCGTAAGCATTCGAACAAATGCACCTTTTACACTTTGAGGTTTGGTTGTAGCTTTGCGGCAGTGAATACAATCAAACC
>NZ_JBCNZM010000321.1:0-1723 GCF_040227615.1 Bacteroides sp. RTP31139st1_H2_RTP31139_211217
GTTCAATGCCCGTGAAGCTATTGCCAAGGTAAGCTGAAACAAAGCCAAAGACGCTATCGCCAGCGAAGCAGTCAAACGTCTGACAGTTCTTGAACCCGAACCAACGGCAGACGATTTCAGCCATAACGGGGTCAAGGATAGAAACGCCCTGAGCAACGATTTTCGACTGTTCCCGTTCAAGGTCTTCTTTTGGAACGTACTTTTCGATGTATTCTTTGAATGAAATACCAAGTTCTTTCCTGTGTTCACGGGTTCTTTGATACAGGTCTTTGTACTTGATTTCAAGGCTTGTCACAAGCGTATCATTACGGCTTTCTCCCATATCCCCGATGATGTCGTACCACTTCTTCTTGCGGTCTTGCCAATAGCCTTTACGGGTGTCAAGGATAGAGAACGGGGGTACGACAAAGCGGTCAAACAATGATGATTCGGGTGCGCTGTTCGGCAGGGAAGAAGAACCGTTCCTGCTTTCGCCCTCTGACTTGTCTTCCCACAGGTCTAAGCCCCAATCAACAAGTTCTTCCGTGTCCCATTCATTAGCGAGAGCGTCCATGTCCCACTCTCCATAACCCACGTTGTCTTTGATGATGAACTCCCGCTGTTCTGCGTCTGTCAGTTCAGAAGCCTTGATAACATGGGCTGTCGGTCTGTCAAGCCACTTTTCCCAATGACTGCGTAAAAGGTCTCGTTCTGCTTCTGTCTTCTGTGCGTATCCTGAACATTCCCCAAGCCGGGTATTTATTTCAGCGGGAGACATTTCAGCGATAGCGGACAAAGCCCGAAGACGCATATTCCCGCCAAGAACCGTGAACGTGTTGTCAACGACTATCGGGCGAAGTTCAAGCATCTTCGGGAGAATTAGAATAGACCTAATCAACTTCTCAAACTTGTCATTCTTGATTGTACGGGGATTCGCCCCGTTAACCTGAATTTGTGAAAGATGAATAGTTTCTGTTTTCATACTCTTTTTTGATTAGTGATTACATTGTACGCACAAAAGTATGAAAAAGCGAGTATAATATAATCACTTTTAGGCAAAAAAGGGGCTTTTTAAGGGGTAAAATCATTCAAAATGGCTGATTTCATCAAATCAAGGGTCTTTTTCTTGTACAAGTCATCAGGCGTTGTTCTGAACACACGCCAGCCCATGAGCGTAGCCGTATTATACTTCTCAATGTCTCCAAGAAAACCTTTTGGGGAAGTATGCCGTCCTCCCGTCCATACACCGCCCTCAACTTCAAGGGCGATTTTGTGTTCAGGCACGGCGTAATCAAACCGCCACTTCCTGACGGGGTGAAATTTGAACTCTTTTACACAATCTACTTTCAAATCGGTTTTGCAAATAACCGTGAAAACGTCACGCAGGGGCGGTTTTGCCGCTGTCTGTCGGCTTTTCTTTGTTTTTGCGATACTTTTATCAGCTTTCATGTTTTAACGTGATTTTTGGGGCTTGTTTAAAGGCGAGGAAAACAGAAAGGGGATTGCTCCCCTTTGTTTGTGTTTATTCTCATTTTATCAGAATGGCAGGTCATCCGTATTTTCCACAGCTTGCGCCCCGTCAAAGGTTGAACCGACATTCATCTGTGGGGCGGCTTTCTTCACAAGCGGTCTCATGCCGCCGATAATCGGGAGGGCTTGCCTCTGTTCTTCAGATAAGGCTTCGTATATCTCCTTGTCAAGTGACTGTTTGATACAGTGTGTTTCTTTATACTGCGGGTTCTCC
>NZ_JBCNZM010000322.1:0-1711 GCF_040227615.1 Bacteroides sp. RTP31139st1_H2_RTP31139_211217
TCGCTTCCACGGATATGCTCCGCAGGGAAATGGCCGGCAACGGACATACCGGGAAATACGAGTCGCAAGTCTTCACCCCTCGTTGGCTGTGCCGTGCAGGAGATTTCCGCAGTATCGAAGAAGCGGATGCCATGATGCGTCAGTTGCGGGCTACTGGTGTATTCAAGGAAGTTTCTATCGTGAAAGAGCAGATAAACATCCCCTTATAAAGAATTATCATGTTAGGAAAAGAAGAAATTGTATCTCCTTCATTAGATGAATTGAAGGAACATTATCACCGCATCCTTACTCTGTTGGGTGAAGATGCCGGACGTGAAGGTTTGCAGAAGACACCTGAACGGGTGGCGAAGGCCATGTTGTCGTTGACGAAAGGGTATCATATGGACCCGCACGAGGTACTCCGTTCGGCCAAATTTCAAGAGGAATACAGTCAGATGGTGATTGTGAAAGACATTGACTTCTTCTCGCTTTGCGAACATCACATGCTTCCCTTCTACGGAAAGGCACATGTGGCATATATTCCTAACGGCTACATTACCGGACTGAGCAAGATAGCCCGCGTAGTGGATATTTTCTCTCACCGCCTGCAAGTGCAGGAACGTATGACTCTCCAAATAAAAGAGTGTATTCAGGAGACGCTGAATCCGCTGGGGGTTATGGTTGTTGTGGAAGCCAAACACATGTGCATGCAGATGCGCGGAGTAGAGAAACAGAACTCCATTACCACTACATCCGATTTTACCGGAGCATTCAACCAAGCGAAGACTCGCGAGGAATTTATGAATTTAATCAGGCATAATTCTTGACGGAGAACTCCCCGAATTGAATTTAAAAATTCAGGATGACTCTGTCTCCCAGCCGCTTTGCCATGATGCTTTTTACTTTGTTCAATTCGTTGTAGCGCTCCATGATGCTGTTACACTGGGTTTCATCATTGGCTATGGCAGGGTTCTGTAACGCAAATAGGGTATGCTTCAATTCTTCGCAGACGATGGCATATTTGAAGTTTATCATTAACCGTGGAATTAGCTCATAGAGGCGTTCTTCGTCCGTTACCATTTGTTCTATCTGTGATTTCCTTAACTGATAGCGGTTGCTGATAAGCTCCACACTCAGCTTGCTGATGACGGGGTCGGGATGCGCCACAAAATACCGTTCGGCGGTAAAACCCTCATTGTGGATACGTTCGGCAGCCTCTGTCAGGATTTGCCGGTGAAGCGGATTGTGGAAGGCAAGTTCGTCTTCTTTTAAATCATTGACTATATATTCAGTTACAGTGATAGGGGTTTCCTGCCCCTCTTCATTGGTGACATTGCACATCACCCGCTCACCATAGAGCACTACCATCTTCAGAATAAGTCGTTCGTATTTATAGAACTCCTGGCCCTCCTTGCCCTCCTGCGGGATGAAGGATACATATTCTTCCTCGGGTGGAAAAGGTGGAGGTGTTTCGGAAGGGAGACCGGCAGGCAGTGATTGGGACGGCTAGCCAGCTTGTTGTGCGTCGGGGTTGGTAGCTGCAGTATGACTGCCATTGACCCCCGTTTCTGCATTGGCTCTTGCGGCATTGGCCGACCGACGCTCACGTTCTGCTCGCTCAGCTTGTTGCTCGGCTTGCTTTTCGCGACGCTTGGCAACCTCAGAACCCAGCAGTTTATCTTCTACGTGCAATAATTGGGCGCACTCCTTGATATAGACATCACGCACAATG
>NZ_JBCNZM010000323.1:0-1701 GCF_040227615.1 Bacteroides sp. RTP31139st1_H2_RTP31139_211217
ACCAAAGACGGAGTTGCTATTCCGGTGGGGAATATATGGAAGGAGCAGCAGTTGTATGCCATCTTGTTTGAAAGGGGGGAATTGCCTCTCGAGAAGTATATCACGACTCGTTTCAGTGGCGGGAAACTTGATTTCAGCCTTATAGATGACACTCATGGATTTTCTCTTATTGACAATGAGAACCAAAACGAGTTTATTGATTCATTCCGCAAATTTGAAGAATTGGATTGGAATGCCATAGCAACAGACAATGGGTTGGATTATAAAACGTATAATAAGAATAAGAAAAGCAAGCGTTATTTTTCAGATGAGCAATGGAAGAAAGGCATTAAGAAGTTCAGGATCACTCAGCGGAACAGATGTTTTGGCTATGTGAATAATGGTATTTTTTATGTGTTGAGGTTTGATTTAGACCATGAGCTAAGTGATGTGGGATAATATTATTGCAACCTTGGTCTAATGTTTATAACCAGCTGATTGTAAATTCGCTGGGGATGGGCTGGAGTTTATGCCGCTTTCCTGAAAATTACTCATATTGGTTGATGAATTGCTGTTCCAAATCGTAAAAAGCCGCATATTCCTCCAGTATCGGATTGTTCTGTATGCCTGCCAAGGTTTCGCTTTCCTCCACAATGATTCCCTTATCTTCTTTTTTCAAGCCGAAGAACTTGACGGATATGTTGGTGTGTTCCTTATATTCGGAATAGAGAGAAAGCGTGTGTGTAAGCAGGTAGTCGTGAGTGGCGACGAAAATCTGCAAGCCGCATTCCTGAAGCACACGGATAAACTTTGCCACGACTTTCACAAGAGCCGGATTCAGGTTGGCTTCGGGTTCGTCCCAGAACAGGATGGTGTCCGCATTGATTTCCCCATTCAGTATGAGGTACAAGATGGAAGCCAGCTTGCGGAGTCCTTCGGCTACCAGGTGCGCTTCCATATTCCCTTTTTCTGTCTGTATATAGAAACGTCCGTTCATCTGCAAAACCTTGAACTGCAATTCCTGCTCCAGCAACTTGATAGCCGGTTTCAACGGATTGTCTTCCGACTCACGCAATATGGGGAGTGACAACGCGTGTGCCAGGTTGATATACGTTTGGTCAAATGAGATTTCACGTTTACTGCTCAAACCGATAAAGCCTTCGAACAAAGAGAACATCTCACGTGGGGGGATATAGATAAAGTGGCGGTCGTCCCACTTTTCATCCGTTTCTAATTTTACAGTTGTTTTGGAAGCGGATGAGAAACTGTATTGCAACAGTTTGCCGTCTATCGTGACTGTAATGTTTGCCCTGCCTGAAGGTACTCCCTTGTTGACCAGGTTGCCTATGACATCCGGCTTGAAATAAAATATCATGTCTTCCGCCAAGATATACTCAAACTGTTCCTTGGAAGTTGAGTTCTTGCCGAGGAAGTCATGGCGTGCCTGCAAAGTTGCCGCCAGGCATTTGAGAACGTGCGTCTTGCCCGTACCATTCTTGCCAATAAGGACGTTTATCCCTTTGGTGAAATCAAACCGGGTATTTGCAAAACCTGTAAAATCAGTTAATAATATGCTGTTAATCATTGAATATGTTTCATTTATACTAAGTAACTACAAAGGTAATTTAAAAAACGGAAGCGACAAACCCGGTTTTAAAAAAGTTATGATTATTAGGCTTATGTTTTAGAACTATCAATGATTTGCTGACAGCACCGGAAGCC
>NZ_JBCNZM010000324.1:0-1597 GCF_040227615.1 Bacteroides sp. RTP31139st1_H2_RTP31139_211217
GTGATGAGGAGGTCGGCATCCTTAATCTTTTCTGCAAAGTCCAGAGTTTCCAAAAGAAGCTCTATGCCGGGTTTCAACTGTGCATCCAGAAATGCGTAGAGACCGCCCCCCATACCGCCTGCCGCACCGGCACCGGGATGCAAGGATACGTCTTTGCCGGTAGTGCGGAATATGACGTCCGAAAGATGCTGCATAGCAACATCCAGTTCCTTCACCATATCCGCGTCTGCTCCTTTTTGGGGAGCGAATACGTGGGCTGCTCCATTGGGACCGAAGAAAGGATTGCGTACATCACACGCCGCCGTGAAACATGCCTTTTTCAGTGTGGGATGGGCAGAAGAGCTGTCTATGGAGCTGATTTCCGATAGAAGGGCACCGCATAGGGCGATGCCTTTTTCCATGCTTCCCACTTCGTGTCCTTCTTTATCGAAGAAACGGAATCCCAATGCTTGCAGCATTCCCAGACCGGCATCGTTCGTGGCGCTCCCTCCAAGTCCGATGACGAAACGGAGGCATCCCCGTTCCAAGGCATCGCGTATCAGTTCGCCCGTTCCGAAGGTGGTGGTTTTCATCGGATTCCTTTTGTCGGCAGGAACCAGTGGCAGGCCGCTGATGGCAGCCATTTCTACGAATGCGGTATTGCCGTCTCCGGAGATGCCGTAACTGGCATCGCACGGTTGCATCAACGGGTCGTGGGCACGGACGGTGATACGTTTTCCGTTACTGGCTGCAAGCAGGACGTCGAGCATGCCGTCTCCACCGTCGGCCACGGGGAGCACGATGGTCCGGCATTCGGGACATGCGGCATGTACCCCTTGGGCGGCAGCTTCTCCGGCTTCTGCCGAGGTGAGACATCCTTTGAAGGAATCGATGGCAATCACTATCTTTTTCATGAATTTGCTTTAATCTTTTTGGTGTGGTTTATTGATTTTTTTGATAAATCTGGCTGGATTCCCGGCTACCACAGTCATAGGAGGAACGTCTTTGGTCACTACACTGCCCGCTCCGATAATTGCGCCGTAGCCAATACGTACTCCGGGGAGGACGGTCGAATTGATTCCTATCCATACCTTATCCTCAATGGTAATCGGACGGCCATAGGTAGCGCTGCGATTCTCCGGATCGGGGTCGTGGTTGATTGTAATCAGATTGACTTTCGGTCCGATAAATACCTCATCGCCAATCGTTATGCCGCCGCGACCGAAGAAAGTGCAGCATTGCTGGATGAAGCACCCTTTTCCGATGGTGATAGGCTTACCGTAGTCGATGTAGAGTGGCGGCAGCACCGTTGTACTTTCTTCAAGCGGTTTACCGAGAATCTTGCCCATATATCCGTGTACCTCTTCGGGGGTGCGGTAACCCGTATTCATTTCTGTGGCAACCTTGATGGTAGCGAAAATGTCCTCAATTAATGCATTGTAGCCCGGCTCGTTGGGTGAAACCATCTCTCCCGATAAATCTTTTTCAAAAATACTTTTCATAATCGTTTGATTTAAATTGTTATACACTCTAATCATTTTTCGGGTACAAATGTAAGGAGGCTATGCTACAATGGCTTTGTTGTACGGTTCAATATGCTTTGCCGTGCAGTCCACGG
>NZ_JBCNZM010000325.1:0-1615 GCF_040227615.1 Bacteroides sp. RTP31139st1_H2_RTP31139_211217
TGGCAAAGGCGCTGGCGGAGTTCCTCTTTGACGACGAGACGATGATGACCCGTATCGACATGAGCGAGTATCAGGAGAAACACAGCGTTTCCCGTCTGGTAGGAGCGCCTCCGGGATATGTGGGCTACGATGAAGGTGGACAACTGACAGAAGCCGTAAGGCGGAAACCGTATTCTGTCGTCCTATTCGACGAAATCGAGAAAGCGCATCCGGACGTATTCAACATCTTGCTGCAAGTGCTGGATGACGGACGTCTGACGGACAACAAAGGGCGTACGGTCAACTTCAAGAATACGATTATCATCATGACCTCCAACATGGGCAGCGGCTATATCCAAAGCCAGATGGAGAAACTAAACAGTAGCAATAAGGAGCAAATCGTAGAGGAAACCAAGAAGGAAGTGATGAATATGCTGAAAAAGACCATCCGCCCGGAATTCCTGAACCGTATCGACGAGACCATCATGTTCCTGCCACTGACAGAGCCCGAAATCAAGCAAATTGTGGTGCTCCAAATCAAGAGTGTGCAGAAGATGCTTTCCGGTAACGGTGTGGAACTTGTTCTGACAAATGCCGCCATAGACTTCCTTGCCAATGCAGGGTATGACCCTGAATTCGGCGCCCGTCCGGTGAAACGTGCCATCCAGCACTATTTGCTGAACGACTTGTCGAAGAAGCTGCTGGCTCAGGAAGTAGACCGCAGCAAGCCTATTACAGTGGATGCCAATACCACTGACGACGGACTGGTTTTCAGAAATTAAAAGCAATCCGTATCCCCCAATAAAAGAGGCGATTCCCGACTATTGAGAATCGCCTCTTTTATTTTGTATTTCAATCCTTCTCCGATTACTCGGCCTTGCTTTCCTCCTTCGTTTCTGCCGCAGGAGTTTCTTCAAAATCCGTCATACCGCTTGCCACCAGCAAATTATACCAAACAATCAATTTCTTGATGTCGGACGGATATACGCGGTCGCGATCGAAGGTAGGCAATACCTCTGCCAGGTAAGCACGCAAGTCGTCAGCAGTAGCTTTCTTCAAATCCAGCACTACGGCAGCACCATTTTCCTTTTTCTTCATGGAAAGAAACACTTCCTTCAAAGGAACATCTTCCGTATCTGTATACATGGCGATATCGCCCAAAGAAATAATCTTCTCATTACCATAGGCAGGGAAACGCTTCTTGTCTGCAAGCGACTCTACAATCAACATATTTTTTCCCTGAGAAACAAGCTTATACAATCCCGGTTTACCGGAAATGGACAAAATAGTCTTCAACATAATATATTCTGTTTTGATGATTAGTAGTTATTTTTTTCGGGGGGCAAAGATAATGTAAGCCGAAGACAATACAAAATAAGCTTGCTTATTTTTATTGTTAAGGAGATGCCTATTTTTTAAAGATAGTACATTTTTTCAGATAGCGAACCGATTAGTTCTAAAACCTGGGGTATTAATGGAGTTTCGCCATCATTTACAATGACAAAATCTGCATATTTACGCTTTTCTTCGTCATCCATCTGGCTACGGATACGCTTTTCTATCAATTCGCGCGAGGAAGCATCCCGCCGGACGGCACGTGAAATGCGCACCTCTTCGGGCGCATAGACCATAACAA
>NZ_JBCNZM010000326.1:0-406 GCF_040227615.1 Bacteroides sp. RTP31139st1_H2_RTP31139_211217
GACTGTACCAGTGAATCGTCAAAGAGCTGTCGTTCTGAAACATTCATTTGTGCCGATGCGTTACGATACTCGCTGATTATACTCTCCAGTAGGACGTCTTTAAACAAGCTATCCACTTTGGAGTGTACATCACGGGAATATTGATAGGCCTCCTCTTTGAGTTCTTCGGTACGTTCTTCAATGGCCCCCATATCCTTTTTCAGTTCGAAGAGTTGCCGGTCAGCCGTCTGCAACTTTTCCTGCTTGTCTGCCAGTTGTCTGATGATTCCTTGCAGCTCTTTTTCCAACATTTGTATTTGGATTGCCAATTCTGCCGCATTGCCTTTGTTTTCTTTTAAATTGTACTCGGCTGCCGATAACAAGGTTTCTTTTTCAGTTTTCTGCTTTTCAAGATTGCTAACCATTG
>NZ_JBCNZM010000326.1:416-1615 GCF_040227615.1 Bacteroides sp. RTP31139st1_H2_RTP31139_211217
TCTGCGTTCTGCCAACCGGATGTCTGATTGAAGTTCACCCAATACCTGTTGATGGCGTTTGATATTATCCTCGATTGTTGTACACTCTTCAGACAACATTCGGCGGTATTCCTCAGTCGTTCTGTGCCGTGCACCCGTTTCGGATATGCTTGTTCCTCTTGACATTCCCCACTTTGTATTGACTTCTGCGAAAAAGTCCGTATGAAGTTGTTTCATTCTTGCACTATATTCAAACTTATCCTTACCGGCGAAGATTTCCTTGTACGCAAAGCGACTATCCTTGATTGGCAGAAGCGTACAGTGGATATGCGGGTTCAATTCATCCAGATGTACAATGAATGCAGCGATGTTCTGCTCACCATATCTGCCACAAACGAATGAATAAACATCCTTCGCCCAGCGTTCAATGTCACGCTTCCGTTCGATGCGGGTATTGTCCGCTCCTTTTTCAAAGTCCACCTGTTGCGTACCGAAAGCAAGTTCCTGCATTCGCTTCCGTGAACCGCCGAAGATAATATTTACCACCGTGCGGTATTTTGGTTCGAGCAGCCCCTCATTAGGATCTTTGATTCCACGGTGACTTAATATGTCCGCCATCCGTTCGGGAATGCTACGGCTTGTGTCGATGGGATGTATTTTACCTCCGGGCGCAATCTCGAAGTTCAGCCGTTTACGCGTAGGATCATAATTTCCCTTACTCATAGCGTACTTCTCTGCCTTTTCACTACGGTCACGCAGATGTTCATTACTTTGGGCGGTGGTAATCCCTTTCGACACCTGCACGTCGAGTACCTGTTTTTGATTAGCCATACGTTTTTCATATTGTTGCGGACAATCTACCGTGTCCCAGCTTGCTGCTTGTTCGGACACCCTTCCCACCGACGTCAGGCAGGTGGGGTATTAGGCTCCCCCTTCCCTTTGTTCGTGGCAGACGGGCAAGCCCGGATGCCTTCTATAACTGGCAGGGGTCTTCACTGGATACAAAAGTAGATTGTTGCGGTTATACGTTCTGTTTTCAATCTCCAATCTGGTACGTTGCCTCTTGTGCCTTTGCAGCGAATGCCAGAAAAGGCTTAAAAAGCGTTTTAAGGAACTCCCTGTCATCTTCATCATAATCGGTATTGTCATCCCTATCTACATCAAGAATAAGCCCGGCAATACCTTTCGAAGTTGCGACAAGTCCTGTCCAGTCCCCATAC
>NZ_JBCNZM010000327.1:0-1601 GCF_040227615.1 Bacteroides sp. RTP31139st1_H2_RTP31139_211217
GTGGACGTGGCCAGCGGCACGTTCTTCACCGACGAGGAGGACTTCTGGCTCGACGGCCCGGTGCCTCTGTCATGGGAGCGCACATGGTACAGCCGCAGCGACTACCGGGGGCCTCTGGGCAACGGGTGGCACCACGCCTACGACATGGGCGTCGTCGCGGACACGGAAGAAGGCACCCTGACGCTCCGCATGAGTGACGGCATCCCGGTGGCCTTCCCACTGCCGACAGCGGAAGACCCCTCGTTCATCCTCTCCGAGCGCAAGGAAGCCCGTCTGGAACAGGACGGCTGCTACTGCGTGTGGGACATGGCCGAGGACCTCTACTACCGCTTCACCCGCAAGGAGTACGATTCCGTGCGCCTGCTTGAGAGCGTGACCGACTACAACGGCCTCGGCATCCGCTTCGAGTACACGAAAGAGGGATTGCTACACTCCATTACAGACAGTGCGGGCCGCCGTCTGAGGGTGGAACACGACACGAGGAACGGACGCATCCTTGAGATATACGGCCCGCATCCGGAAGATCCGGAGAAAGAGATTACCCTCGCCTCCTACGAGTACGACGCCGACGGCAACATGACCCTCCAGCGCAACGCGGCAGGAGATGTGATGACATACGAGTATGCCGGAAGGCTCATCGTGAAGGAGACATGGCGCAACGGCCTTGCGTGGTACTTCGAGTACGACGGTACGGGCGTGGGTTCGCGCTGCGTACACACGTGGGGCGACGGCGGCATATACGACCATAAGCTCACGTTCCGAGAGGGAGTGACCGAGGTACTCGACAGCCATGGCGGGCTGACGGTGTACCACCACCGTGGCGGCCTTGTGTGGAAGAAGGTCGATGCCAACGGCGGGGAACACCTGTGGCGTTACGACGACAGCCGCCAGCTCCTCGCACAGACAGACCCGCTCGGTAACAGCACCCTGTACAAATATGACCGCTGGGGGAACTGCACCGACAGCTCCGACCCGTGCGGCGGCAGCGTGTCCGCCGTGTACCCCGGCAAGGGGGGCCTGCGCAACCGTCCCGTATCCGTGACCACACCGGACGGCGGCACGTGGGAGTTCGGCTATGACCGCTCCGGCAATCTGGTGAGCCGCACCAACCCCGAAGGTGCCGTCACGAGGATGACCTACCGCGACGGTGCGGTGGCATCGGTGAAAGACCCCTACGGTGTGGTGACGAAGCTCGCCTATGACCGTTTCCGCAACCTCACGGAGGCATCCGACAGCCGGGGGAACACCTCGCTGTACGGCTACGACCTGCTGGGCAGGTGCGTGAGCGTCACCAACCCCAAGGGTGCGGTGCAGAAAAGGGAATACGACCCTGTGGGCCGTGTGGTGCACGTGCTCGACTTCGACGGCAACGACATACGCCTGTCCTACGACGGGATAGACAACCTCACGGAATACCGTGACAACGTCCAGCACGTGGAGTACGGCTACTCCGGCATGTGGAAGCTGACAAGGCGTCGCGACCACCGGGGCGTGGTGAACTTCCGCTATGACCGGGAGGAACGCCTGCGCCGTGTGACAAACGAGAAGCTCCAGAGCTACGAGTTCACCCTCGACGCTGTGGGAAACGTCACCGCCGAGAA
>NZ_JBCNZM010000328.1:0-1542 GCF_040227615.1 Bacteroides sp. RTP31139st1_H2_RTP31139_211217
AAATCAAAGTTATGAAGACCCGTATTTCCAGCGTAAGCGGTCTTCACACGGGATTGGTACACCCTATTACATAGTAGGTGAAAAGAACGGAACCTACAAACTCGTTCAGGCCGACCCTGACATTACAGGCAAGCCCAAGTCGATTATAGGTTTCCTGTATAACAGCAAGAGGCACTTTAAAGAACCCCGTAAAGTCAATTATGCCGGATGGATACCATCGGAAAATATACTGATGTACGACCATGCCTATATCAATCCCCGCAACAACCAGCCAATAAGGTACCGTATAGGCATAAACAGCATTAACAAGCTGTTCGATATCCATCAATTCTTCAATGGAGATACCCTGAAAATATACGGAGAGCCGTTTCTGAAAACAACAACGGATGCGGTAGTTGTCAGCGGAGAGGTTGTTTACCTATATAAGCTGGACAAGAGCGGCAAATCCGCATTGATTTCCAATGCACCCGCATTGTCAGACAGTACCAAACGCTTCTTAGGATGGATTCCCGCTGACCTTCTTGCAGAAGTCGGCCAGAATGAAGTGTATCATGTTGATTATTCACGATACCGTGATTCTTTGTTATGTGCCGTCAACCTGATGTATCCCGATACGTTGGCACTACATAATGCGAATATTCAGGGTACGATATTGTTCAACTTGGATGGAAATCCGGCAGGGCCTATAACGGACGGGAATATCCGGCTGAACTATCCTCTATCCGTCTGGGACAAGAACTGGAATAAGATTATCAATATCAAAGGTGGAGACATCATGGTTTCCGATGTCCGAAAGATGGAAGCGGAAAACAAAAACGTGAACATACATGTACTGTTCAATGATGCCGACCTACCTTATCTATCCCCATATATCAATGTACTACAGAACCTAAAGCTGAAAATGAAGCCCGGATATGACTACACATTTTCGGCAACTTGCATATCCTTCAACGGAGAAAACAGACATTTGGCCCCCACCAAGGACTTTTCAGCCTGGCTCGACTATATCAAACAATCCATTTCTTCCAAGCGAAAGAACGAGCAAGAGGAACAATCATCGTTTTACGGTTTTGGCGGGGCTATCAAACAAATCTCCTGCTATGATAACGAAAGCCGTTTCAGCAACAATGTATTCATCATTTTAGGGTCAAAGCAAACTTTATCCTTGCACGAACAACAACTCTCGTGGCTGGCAACCCAACCGGCAAGGCTTCTGTTTGCCCAGATAGACAGAGCGTCAGGTACTGCGTATCAGGACTTCCTATTGCAGGCCAAATCCATTCTGGACAGCCATTCTACGAAATACATAGACCATATATCCAATTATATCGCAGACAACAGACTGGTAAAGACGGAACTGTTCAAGAACATAGAAGCTACGGATGCCAACTTATACCTGTATGATGCCCCATACAACAGCCTTACGGTAGGAGGAATCTTGTTCCCTAAAGGTCGAAACAGGCTGGAAAGCAACGCTTTGGAAACAGCCTTGGATTCCGTGTTTCAGCAATCTTTCGAGACGGACAGCCTACTGTTGTACTC
>NZ_JBCNZM010000329.1:0-1596 GCF_040227615.1 Bacteroides sp. RTP31139st1_H2_RTP31139_211217
ATCAATATCAACGCGTTTGTCGATCCATCGCTTTGGAATCCGGAAACCAAAAGGGCGAACGGACGAAGCGAGAACGCCCGAACGGTAAACCTGGCAATAGAGAAACTGACCGAAAAAATCACCGGGCATTACCGTCATATTCGTAAAAGCCTCGGTTTCGTGACGGCCGAGCTGGTCAAAAACGCCGTGGAAGGAATCGGGCAGAAACCGTTCACCCTCCTTGCCTTGTTCCGCGAGCATAACGAGGAGTTCCGCAAGCGTGTCGGCGTGGATCGCAAGGAAGAAACCTATGAAAGTTACGAGAACTCCTATAATATTTTAGCCTCCTTCGTGAAAAAAAGGAAGGAAAAGGAGGATGTAGCGTTGCGGAGCCTTGACCGGGAGTTCTACGATGATTTTGAAATATTCCTACGTACAGATCGTGAAATGAAACCCAAGACAGTACACGAGCATCTTTACCGGTTGAAGAAAATGACCAAGCGGGCTGTCAGTCAGGGTACACTCCGGCGCGACCCTTACGGGAAGCTGCACCCGGAACTGCCCCGGCGCAAGAGCCGCCATTTGAAACTCGAAGACCTCAAAAAGCTGATGGAAACTCCCGTCGATAAACCCAACCTCCAGCGGGTGCGGGACTGGTTTCTCTTCGCTACCTTCACGGGGTTGTCCTACGCCGACCTGAAACGCTTGTCCGAAAAAGACATCACGCAGTCGGACGACGGAACGTACTGGATACACATCCGGCGCCAGAAGACCGAAACGCCCTCGGCCATCCGCCTGCTGAACGTGCCGTTGCAGATCATCGAGAAATACCGCCACGAGCGTAAAAGCGACAGGATTTTCAACCTCTATTGCCGGGGGTATCTCATCAAGCTCACCAGAGAACTGGGACGGACATACGGCTTCGACATGACCTTTCACAAGGCGAGGCACAATTTCGGGACACATATCACGCTCTCGTTGGGTGTGCCTATCGAAACTGTCAGCCGCATGATGGGACACAAGAGCATTTCCACCACGCAGATTTACGCCAAAGTGACCGACCGCAAGGTGGACGAGGACATGAAACGGCTGAAAGAACAGACCAAAGGCCGGAAAATAAATCTCTACGAGGAGGACGAACCGGAAACGGCAGATATTATAACGGTAAACGGTTGAACAGTATAACAAAAATTGATAAATTTGTATGACTATGACGACAAGAGAACCTATCAGCATTGAAAACGGGCGGGTGGAAATCCACGCGCCGGAGAACCGTGTATGGCTCACGCGCCACCAGATTGCCGACCTGTTCGGAGTCTTCGTTCCTGCCGTGGGGAGCAACATCCGCTCCATACTCAAAAGCGGCATACTCTGTGAGGAGAGGGTTTACCGCCGGGAGCGCAACCGTGACGGCGGTATTGTCGAGCTGTATTCGCTCGAAATGATCGCCGCGCTGGCTTTCCGCTTAAAATCCGGGAATGCCGAAGCCTTCCGACGGTGGCTTGTCCGAAGGGCCACGACGACCGCTGTCGTCTGGCAGCTCCCCGGCATGAACACGATATTGAACTGAAAAAGAAGCACGGCCAACGTTTTGGCCGTTCTTCTATTATACCCATT
>NZ_JBCNZM010000330.1:0-1589 GCF_040227615.1 Bacteroides sp. RTP31139st1_H2_RTP31139_211217
GGTCTATATTGTCTCCCCACACCGACTCGGCAAGGCTCATTTTATTGATGACCCGGCCGGGGTTGAGTACAAAATAATAGAGCAGGTCGTACTCCTTGCGGTTCAGCTGCAAGGGTTTTCCGTTTATCTCTACCTGCCGTTTGTCGGGGTAGAGCAAAAGATTTCCAAGGGTGACGGTCACATCTCCCTTCGCCTGCCGCCGACGTATCAATGACTTGACACGTGCATTGAGTTCTGCCAGATGGAAAGGCTTTGTAAGGTAATCGTCGGCTCCCAGTTCCAGCCCGTCCACCTTGTCGTCCAGCGAGTCTTTGGCCGAGATAATAAGCACACTGTCACTGCGGTGCAGCCGTTTCAGCTCACGCAGCAAGTCCAGACCGCTCCCGCCAGGCAACATGATATCCAGCAAAATGCAGTCGTAATCGTAGTCATTGATTTTATCCAATGCCGAAAAATAGTCGGCAGCGGTCTCTACAACAAACTTTTCTTTCAAGAGCGAAGTGCGGATGGTTTCCCGCAAATCTTGCTCATCTTCTACAATCAGGATTTTCATACCGGCAAAGATGGTCTATAAAACTGGAAACAATCTGGAAAACTATCCACTAATCAATGCTGTCTGTCTGATAGTCCTCCATCAGTTCTTCTTTTGCCATGGAGATTTTCCCGTCAGCCGTAATGGTCAGTCTGATGGGAACATAAAGGTCGGATTGCGGATAGCAGACGCTCGCCGCGTATATGATTCCTTGCGGAGTGGTCTTGTCATAGACCAGCCCCTCAAGAATGGAGTACTTCATGAACTTGGCATCCACCAACGAAGCAAAATTATCTTTGGTGAACACTTTATCCACCACCTGCTTCCCGCCGCACGTGATGCGCAAGGTGATACGGTTATCCACAAATTTCTCCCCCTGCTCGTTTTTCACTATCGGCAGAGATTCATCCGGCCGGCGCACTACAGAAGACTGATACTCTTTTCCCTTATACGTAAAGGATGTTTTTACATCAGACACCTGCATGCGCTGTGGGCCGGCAATTTCTGTACTATCCTGCATCAATACCTGCGTACCGTCTTTCTTATTCTTGTCTTGCGACGAACAAGCAGTGAAGAAAATGACCGATGCACACACTAAAATATAGACTATATTCTTCATCGTTCTGTTTTTTAGTAGTTGACCGGACAAAAATAGTACAAATTGAATGCAATAGAAAATTTATTTTCTTTTAGATTCCATTTTTGCTTTTCTATCCTGCACTTTCTTGCTGTATGCAGCATATTGTTCTTCCGTCATGATCTTCTGGAGTTGTGAATCATAAGCAATACGGGCAGTCTTCATCTCTTCACGCTTCTTTTCCATCTCCGCTTTTTTCTGCGCGCGTTGCTCATCCGTCAATTGATGGCGCTTGCCATCTCTCTTATGATGCTTGTGTGCTTTGGCACGATGCATCGGCATATCTCCCATTTTCTCAACCAATGCCAGATTTGCCTCCAGCAGTTGTTGTTTCTGCGTATCGTTCAAGGAGTACTCTTTCACCATCCGTTCCGTCATGCGCTCGGCACGGACTTTCGGTTCGGGCATTTTATCACTGTG
>NZ_JBCNZM010000331.1:0-1139 GCF_040227615.1 Bacteroides sp. RTP31139st1_H2_RTP31139_211217
GAGTACCGCTGTACTCCAACCTTTGTTAACCTTAAATCTAATACTATGAAAAACACATTGCAAATGTACGGACTTTTTCGACATTTGCAAGAGTGTCGGGGCATAAAGTGTGTATTTGTAACACTTATTATATTTTATACCTTTGTACTACATCTTTTTTAAAACTTGAGGTGTGTTGCTGAAACATAAATTTGCATCTGCTTTGCTTCCACACTTCCACCCACCTCCTGTATCTCCCTATCCATCGGCATTTACCCTGCGGTGGAAGCAACCTGAAAAGGTGGAAGCAAAATTTGCTTCCACCTGCCAAAAACGTCTGAGTTTTGCCGTAACTTATTATCCTCTACCATAATACCGCGCGTGGGTTACATAAATCGGTTGGTGTAGTTTTCCTGCATTTTCGAGCTTGCCCGACTATGAATAATGGAGTCTAATGTCTTTTAAGTTGCTGTACAATACATTTGTGCCTTGTGCGCAATAGGCGCGGGCTACGTACTTCATCTGTAAAAGCCTTGGAGTTAGTGACGCCTAACGGCCATGAACAACCCTGCTTATGGTCGTTAAACGATTGCCTCATGGCCGTTAGCAGGGTTGTTCATGGCCGTTAGGCGTCACTAATTCCTTATGCAACAGTAGACCAAGCAAGGGCGAAACGCAAAGGAATGCTTGTGTTTTAGATAGAAATCCATGGGCTTTCACTCTCTCCATAGGTTATGGAAGTGGGCTTTTATTTCACTTGCGTTCTGTGCGATAAATTCCCATTTATCAGTAGGTATATTTACGAAACTTCAATAATGCATTTATAAGGGTAAGATATTGGAATGTAGAATGATATATTGGAAATGATGAGGTGTTTTTTAAACGTTCGTTTAATAAACGTCTATTTTTAAGAAAATAAGTAGAGGCACAAAAGTTAAAAAGGAACAGAACTTTAATATGTTAAATGTTAGACGTACACTACTGCAATTCAATAGATTAATATGAAACAGAAATCACTTTGGGAATATTTTTATTAAACATTTTGTTAGTTCAAAAAATACAGCTTATCTTTGCGTTCATTAAACGAACGTTTATTGGACACTTTTATGAGTCTAATATCTTCTTTAATAACTTATTATCATTGCAAAAGTGTACAATAC
>NZ_JBCNZM010000331.1:1149-1570 GCF_040227615.1 Bacteroides sp. RTP31139st1_H2_RTP31139_211217
GGGAAAATGTCTCGTTCAAACCGCGAAGCGCACCCGGAACTGAGCTGATTCATTCGAAAGAAAATTCCTAAGTGACTGAACAACAGAAATATTGGTTTGCAGCCCGCACCCGTGACAAGCAGGAATTCACAGTCCGGAAATCTCTGGACCGACTTAAATCGGAAGAACATTTGGACCTTGATTATTATCTTCCCACGCGTTTTGTCATTTCGCAATTGAAGTATCGCCGTAAGCGTAGCGAAGTTCCAGTAATCCGTAATCTGGTGTTTGTTCATTCCACCAAGCAGACAGCCTGCGATATATCCAACATCTATAATGTCCCCCTTTTTTATATGAAGGACCTTTCCACGCATTCCATGCTGGTGGTGCCGGATAAGCAAATGGAGGATTTTATGTTCGTGATGGATCTGAATCCTGACGG
>NZ_JBCNZM010000332.1:0-1559 GCF_040227615.1 Bacteroides sp. RTP31139st1_H2_RTP31139_211217
ACGGTTTTCTTGAACCAGCCGTCCAGTGTACTTTCGGTAAGGCCTTTCATTCCAAGATGGCGGTATTGCTGTATCTGACGGTAGAACGGGACATGATATTCATACTTCTGAAGCAATATTTCGGCAAGCAGGCTGGTGTCAGCGATGCACTTGTCGACCGGCATCAGCGGCATGGGAGCTATCTCTACGCCTTTCTGTCCGGCCGGAGGAAGCAGGGTACTGTCCTTGAGAGCATATTTGGGACGGATGATCACCTTGACGTAAAGCATTCCCGGCTTGTGTTTGACGACTTTTGTTATCTCTTCGCCTATTCTACGGTATAAAGACAAGTCTACGCCTTCCGGTTCTATTGTATCGGTCTCCAATACGGGCAAGTCCTCTATCATTTTGCGGTTCTGGCGATTTCGTTTTACGTCTTCCACCGATTCCTTCTCAATCTTTTCCACAGCCTCGTCCCGCTTTTCTTCCGCCTGCTGCCGGAGTCCGGAAAACTCGTCGGCAAAGAGATCTGGCATATTAGGATCATATACGCGAAGTTTCTCCGATTTACGACCAAAGAGCTGACGGTTCAGCCATGCGACCTGAGCCGTCAACTCCTTGATACGTTCCTGCAGATTTTTTATCTGTTCGGATTGATTCTTATTAGTAGTAGACAATGAAGCTATAGAGGCATTCAGCCCTTCTATCGTCTTGAGTAAAATTTCTTTTTCTTCCATTGTCTATACTTCTTTTAATGATGTAAATATACTAACTAACAGTGAATTATGCAACAATATCCAAAGTTTACTCACATAAAAAACATGTTATACATGGTATTCCTTACGTTCGGCTCTTAACCGCCGGAGCCTCTGCTCCGGGTTTTCCTGTATTCCTTCAACCATCATCACCAGATCGCGCCACTCCATGGGATAGCTGTTTGATTTGGGATCATACTCCGGCAACTTGAAGCGACCGGCCTCCAGACGTTTTACATACATTACCATACCTCCGTCTTCGGCATGAAGGAGTTTCATTAGCCTGCGGCTGGAACCGATGAAGATGAAGACATCACCGTTCCTCACTTCACTGTTCATTTTCTCATGTACCACTCCGCATAGCGAACTGATACCCTTGCGCATATCTGTCCTGCCAGGACACAGGAAGTAGCGCATCGTGTCGTTCAGGTTAAACATGACCGTCTCGAAGACTTTGGGTAAATATTTCCTTCAGCAAATCTTCAGAACCGCTCCCGAAGTGGGCACGAAGTCCATTGGGAAACAGCAGCGCAACACCATGCGGCAATTGTCCTTCTTGGGAAGACTCCGTAAATGCCTGTTTAAAACTGATAGGAGCCAACTCGTGTTTGATACTGCTCCTGTCAACGGAACATTTTCTACGCCAGTAGTGATAGGTTGAATAACTTACACCTATCTGTTGAAGGTACGACTTCAACGGCAGGTCGCTTTGTTGAACCTGCAATGCTAATTCTTCAAATTCTTGTCTGTTCATAATAATTGAGGTTTGATTGTATTCACTGCCGCAAAGCTACAACCAAACCTCAAAGTGTAAAAGGTGCATTT
>NZ_JBCNZM010000333.1:0-1557 GCF_040227615.1 Bacteroides sp. RTP31139st1_H2_RTP31139_211217
TTCAAGACAATAAACAACTAATAATCAAATGATTAGATATTAAATAGAGTAAAAAAGGACTTGTGTGCGAGCTATGAAAGAAGTGCTAAACGACATATATACAGACGGTTGCAAAGAAAAGAAGTACCGCTTGTCCGATTTCTTCAATCGGTGGTGGGACGAGTACGCACAGCACCCGGCGGAGTACATCACCCCCGAACAGTACAAGGCGGTGAACGCTATCCGTGTATGTCGCACAACCGCTTTGGGGATAGATACATACGTTTGTCCCGATTGTGGGGAAGTACGGGAAATCAGCCATAGTTGCAAACACCGTTTTTGCCCGTCATGCGGCTGGCGTGACACGCTGAAATGGGCGGCACGCATGAAAGAAAAGATGCTGCGGGTGCCGCACCGCCATGTGGTGATGACCTTGCCGCATATCCTGCTGGACTTGGTGAAGCGTAACAGGAAAGAAATGCTGAATATACTGATGCGTACTTCGGCTGAAACGCTGAAAGACTGGATGATGCACAAGTTCGGCTTGAAAACCGGAGTGATTGCCGTACTGCATACCTACGGGGAAACGAAACAGCTCCATGTACACACGCACATGATTATGTCATGGGGCGGTATAGATAACGACGGTAAGATAGTCATCCCCGAACATGACTACGTGCATATCCCCTCTATCTGTAAGGTATTCCGCTACAAGTTTGAACACGCCCTGATAGGGTTGTTCGATGCGGGCAGGCTGGAGCATGATTTCCACGACCGCATGGAGTTTATGGGCTTCATCAAAAAGGTGGTGAACAAAAAGGACTGGATTGTACATTTGGAGCAGCCCATACAGATGCCGGAACAGGTGATACAATATGTGGGCAGGTATTCCAAACGGGCGTGTCTGAGCGAGTACAAGATTACGGCAATGGACGGCGAAAACATTTCATTCCGTTACCGTGATTACAAAAACTCACCCGACAGGAGGAACCCGGTTGAAAAGGAACTGACACTGCATTACCGGGAGTTCTTTCCCCGGCTGCTGCAACACGTTCCACTGCGCTATTTCCGCATCGTGAGGTACTACGGCTTCTATTCCAACAAAGGCAACCTGCCGGAAGAATACTTCGGACGGGATGAAAGCGAGATAGAGGAAGTCGAGTTGCAACAGGCAGAAAGCGGATATGAAAACCCGTACTTCTGCGAACGTTGCGGACGGACGAGAGTTTACAGCCATACCACGGTAACGGGTGGTGGCATGACATACACGGTAATACTGGAGCATTGCGACATACACCGGAAAAAAGCGGCATGACAGCAACATGGGATAGCTATGTCCTGCCGTGAACAAGAACAGTGAAATCCCATGAAAAGAAAGAAAGGAGAACTGAAAAATGAATGAAATACGGATAAGAGCAGTAATGAAACGAACGGGGTGCGGGCATGAACTTCACACTTCTTTCTGCCGGAAACAGCAGTCAAAAATTGAAGTTCTATATAGTATGTAATAAAGGAAATAAAAATTGTCTCGAACATGAGGATGAACCGCCCTAAACGGTCGGCTATCCTCTAAACATT
>NZ_JBCNZM010000334.1:0-1520 GCF_040227615.1 Bacteroides sp. RTP31139st1_H2_RTP31139_211217
TCGTGGATGCGGGAACGTCCAAGAGTTTCGTTTACGATCCCGGATTGAGAAGCCGTCGGAATATCCGTATCACCGAATATGGCGACCTGAACGAGATCTACCGCAGGACGTACAACGACACCACGCTTTACAAACCCATCAAGGGAAACTGGTACATCGAGTTAGACCATTCGATATAACGGCCCGGAGTTCGTATCAAAGCTTGTTTCACTTTTTGTCAAGAAGATACATCATAAAGCAGATAATGGCTATCGCAAGGAAAAATAACAGAACCGCAAGGAGTTCGTTAAACCTGCACTTGGCATAGTGAGACATCACTGCTTTGCCTCGCCATTTGTAAATCCTGCTGACGAGCGACATAACGGCAAATGTGACAATGCTAAAAACGACACATGGCAACAATGCCGACACACCTGGAAAAAGCCGGATAGTAACAGTCATCATAGGGAATATCAAAAGAGCGAAGATATAAATCGAGAGCATCATTTCGCCATCGACCCTGCCTGTTCGTCTTGCTTGTTCCAATTTCTCCCCCATCCACCAGAGGTAGTCCCAGAGATAGAACCGTTGCTTATTCTCCTGCCGTTTCATCATGCCCAATGTATAAATCCGAGGTGGAACATCAGCGCTACATTTGCCACGATCAGGGCGATAGCGATAAGAACTATTTTGGCGAGCTTCCTGCCGGGATGTTTCATCTTCCCGTAATGTTCACGGAGCGCTTCACGCCGTCCGGCTGTATAGCGTAGCTTGCAGAATAAATCGGGAAGAAAGCAGAGAGGAATCACTATGGCCAAACCAATCATCCAGCCGAAAAGGCGCAATATCGGCGGAACCCCAAGCGGTATGAGTAGGACGAAGAGCCAGCACCAAAACAGTAGCATACGTCCGTTGAGATTGGTACGCTCCCTTTCGTGCCATATCTCGGCTACATACCACATATAGTCGATGAAGCAGATCCGGTATTTGCGATTGTCCTTTTCCATACCGTTATCTCCATACAAAGAAACCAACCAATATAAGTATAATCAGAACGCTGACCAACACAATCTGAACCCTGCGGCGTGTTTCAGGCTTGCAATCGTCAAATAACCACAGTTTGCTGTTAAACTGCCAATGACACGCCCATTTCCAACGGAACAGCAACCCTGCAAGCCATAGGGCAAGCAACCCGACACCAAACAGCAACCCGTATTTCGGGTGAGCCTGCAACCACTCGAAAAACGCTTCCGCCTTGCTGTTCATTGCTTCGTATATATCGGTAACTGTCATACTTATAATTAAAAGGATTCCGAACACAAAAATAATGTTTTCTGTTCACATAATCACTACTTTATGCTCCAAAACACCGGCTGTGCGGTTATAAAACCAAGAAACAGCCCCCGTTAAGGTAACGGAGGGTGTTTGCGGGGGTGTTTGTGTTCATTTAGTTCTGTTCCGGCAGGAGCTTGCAAAGCACCGGGTCGTTCTTGATACGTTCCAGTTCCTCGGCGACGATGCGGCCGGCCTCTGCCTTGATA
>NZ_JBCNZM010000335.1:0-1439 GCF_040227615.1 Bacteroides sp. RTP31139st1_H2_RTP31139_211217
ATATTCAACAGAACATTCATTCTAAATTAAAAAAGAAAGCGCCCGCTTTTTTTGAGCGTTATGGTAAGGATATGTATTACATCACTTATCAACGTAATTCTAATACGACGTGGTATATTTTCTTCTCTGTCATTGGAGATACTTATTTTATTAAATACATAACCAATAATCACGTTTCCGGTCAGTATATTTTTTAGCATATTTCAATGAACATACTCGTCACTGGAATCCACGGCTTTGTGGGTTCCAATCTCGTTGTTGCCCTAAAGGAACGTCATAGCCTTTACGGGCTGGATATTGTCGCTCCTGAAAAGGAGGGGGTGGTAAAGACTTTTTTCTGGAAGGATATCGAACCGGCTTCTTTTCCGATGCGGAATCTTCCTGAATTCGATGCCATTATTCATCTGGCTGGTAAAGCCCATGATACGAAAAACCGGTCCGCAGCCCAATCCTATTTTGATATTAATACGGGATTGACTCAAAAGATATTTGATTTCTTTCTGGAATCGTCTGCGAAGAAGTTCGTATTCTTCAGTTCTGTGAAAGCCGCTGCAGACAGTGTGGTGGGTGATATGCTGACTGAAGATGTGGTGCCTGCTCCGGTAGGGCCTTATGGGGAAAGTAAGATAGCTGCCGAGAATTACATCCTTGACAAGTTGAAGGTTGAGAATGGGAAATTGAAAGCTAATCCTTATGATGACAAGCAGGTTTATATCCTGCGTCCCTGCATGATTCATGGTTCCGGCAATAAAGGCAATCTGAATCTTCTTTATAATGTGGTGAGGAAAGGCATTCCCTGGCCTTTGGGGGCTTTTGAGAACAGGAGGTCTTTTACTTCGATAGACAATCTTTGCTACGTGGTGGAAGGGCTGTTGACTAAGGAGGTGGGGAGTGGTATCTACCACATGGGAGATGACGAGGCCTTGTCCACGAATGAGCTGATAGCTTTGATATGTCGGGCTTTGGAGCGTAAGCCGCATATCTGGAAGATAAACAGAGGACTGATGGAATTCTGTGCCCGGCTTGGGACTCTGCTCCATTTGCCTTTGAATACAGAGCGTCTGCGCAAGTTGACAGAGAATTATGTGGTGAGTAATGCGAAAATAAAGGCTGCCCTGGGAATTGACAGAATGCCGGTGAGGGCAGAGGAGGGGATAGTGAGAACGATTTTATCGTTCTCAAATTAAAAGTTAAGAATTAAATTGATAATTAAAAATTAAAGAGGAAAATACTGTTATGTATTATCTGCTTATACTGGTTCTGCTGTTTTTAGCAGAACTTTTTTATTTTAGAGTGGCTGATAGGTGCAATATCATCGACAAGCCCAATGAGCGGAGTTCTCATACGAAAGTGACTTTACGCGGTGGTGGGATTATTTTCTATTTCGGAGCGTTGGCCTATTTCCTGACGAGTGGCTTTGAATATCCCTGGTTCCTGCT
>NZ_JBCNZM010000336.1:0-1508 GCF_040227615.1 Bacteroides sp. RTP31139st1_H2_RTP31139_211217
CAGAGAGTAGATAGGCATACAAGGACTCGGTATCCGTCTCTGCGCACTCTCCGGTGGCAACGAAACGGTCCAGTGCCTGCACATAGAAGGCGGTGTCATATCGGGTGACGGTGGTGTTCATCTTCTTCTTGGTTACTGGAGGATTATTCGTCTCCATATCTCAGTTTGCGCATGTCCACACGCGCCCAGGCTATTTCCTTGCGGACGATGGAGACGTATTGAGCTACGCTCTTTTTGTCTTCTTCGGAGACGAAAAGGTTGTCAGACAAATCTCTTACCAGGCGGTCTATGCTGGTGGCGGCGGCGTCCAGTTCCGTCTCGTAGTCACGGTCGGTGACGGAGAGGTTTCCCAGCCAGAGTTGTTGCTCCTCACCTCGTTGCAGACGCCGCATGGGGAAGCGCACACCGTTGATGTAGAGATGCTTGTCGTCGCGGTAGAGGGTGACGCGTTCGGTGCCTTCCTCTTTCACGGCGCCGGTGTCGGCAAAGGCGCGGATGATGGTACGCTTGGGATTGATGGGGTCGGCATACATTACGCCCAAGGTGGGGGCATCTTTGGCGCTGTACTCCTTCAGATTTTTGTAGTCCACGATAAAGATGTAGGTGTTGCCCGTACCATGTTTCTCCACCTGGTAGTAGAAGTGTTCCGTTATCAGCAGGTCATCGTCCCTACGGTCGCCGGCAAGGCGGGCTTTGTCGAGGGCTTCGCGCACACGGCTGACTTTCAAATCGGATTTCAGCGAGGAGGCGATACCGGCAATCTGTTTTGTGTGGGACACGAATAAGGCACGGATAACGATGTCACGGATGGCAACGCTCTCATCAGGCTCACTCCATAGGCAGTGGTAGACGGGAAGCAGGTCGGTCATGGAGACTTCCGTGCGGCCGTGGACGAAGGCGGAGGTCTTGAGCAGCTTCACGATGTTTTTCCAACGGCGGTCGCTGACGTAGACATTGCGGCGCAGGTCGGAGTCTTGCATCTCTACGCTTGTCAGTCCGTGGCGAATGGCTGTGATGCAGGAAAGAACATCGAGAGGCAAGGTTACGCGGCGTATCTCAGCTTGCCATTCGGCATACTCGCGGTCGGAGATTTGCCATTCGCAGGCAGTCGTTTCCGGATGGTCGGCAGAATCGTCCAGCAGCATTTTGTAGAAAGATTCTTCCTGCTTGACGCAGGTGCAGAGAATGCGGATGAGGAAACGGTCCCATAGGGCTTCCAGTCCCTCGCCTTGAGCGGGCAGTTCGTTGCTGGCAGCTACGAGCAGTTTGAGGGGGAGATGCAGTTCCTTGTCGCCATTGCGGAAAAGTTTCTCGTTGATGACGGTCAGCAGAGTGTTCTGTATGGCAGGGCCTGCTTTCCATATTTCGTCCAGAAACACGACATCGGCTGTGGGCAGATAGCCGTCGATGGCACGTTCATACTTGTCGGATTCTTTCAGTCGGCTAATGCTGACAGGACCGAAAATCTCGTCGGGCGTAGAGCTGTGTCGTATACACATCTCCGCGCC
>NZ_JBCNZM010000337.1:0-1502 GCF_040227615.1 Bacteroides sp. RTP31139st1_H2_RTP31139_211217
ACTTTGTGCACAGCCGCATCACGCTGCTTCTCCAAAGTCAGCCTTTCGCCCTGGGACTGTGCCTTGCGGATTTTCTCCGCATATTCCTCAGCGATGGCCAGTTTCTGCTGCTGGAAGGTCCCGTATTCCTTCAGATAGTCACGCATGGCTTCCGCCTCTTCCCTGTACACGTCCGCCTCCGCTTTTTTCCGGGACGCGGTGTTTGAGGCACGGGCTTTTTCAAGTTCATCCTGTTGCTCCCGGGTAAGTCCGTTATCTCCGGTGGAAAGACCGGCTTCCTTGTTCTCACGCTTCCAGTCGGCTTCCTGCCGGTTTATCTCTTCTTTCCGGGCGTTATAGTCATATTCGATTTGTGCCAGTTTCTTCTCGGTACCGGCTTGCATACGGTTTATCTCTTCCTTCCGGTTCTCGGCCTGCAGGGCGGCAAGATCCTGCGCCAGCCTGCGCTCTGTGGCAAGCCGTTGCTTGGCTTCCGCTTCCGGATTCTTCCCGGACTGTTCGGGGTCGGTATGTCCGCCGATATTTCCTTTTTTGGCTGCTTCTGCGGCTTTCCTTACCTCTTCCTCCGCTTTTTTCAGATAACCGTCGCGTTTGTTTTCGGCATTTTTCAACAGTATGTCATAAGCTTCCTGATCATGTTTCTTGATGGCAGCCTGTGCGTCATAGAACTGCCCGGATTCTGCCATGCTTGACTGCATGATATATTGTCCCCATTTCCCGAAAAAGCCCATGGCGCTTTCCGCCTCTTCCGGTTTCTGCGCCTTGATTTTATTCACCTCTTCATCGGCTTCTGCAGCTTTTTTTACAAGGTTCTGGACATTGGCCTGGTGCAGCAGAACCTGTACATAGTCCTCGCTCTTTTGGATAAGGGTATCATACCATTCGGAAAGTGTTTTATAATACCCGAAAGATTCCCCGTACTTGCGGTTCAGTTCCTCTACCTTCGCCTTTTCCTGTTCCTTGCTGCCGGTGAAGTTCTTTATTTCATCGATGACCGATTTCAGTTCGAAGCGGGTACGCACCATCTGGGCACGACCGTCCTTCTCTATCTCGGTCATTTCCTTGAGTGATATGTTGAATTCATCCACGCCTTTTTTGGCACTGAACAGGTTTTTCGTCCAATCCCAGATTTCATCACCGTACATTACCAGCAGCATGATGCCGGTGGTCATGGCCGTCTGCCAGGAAAAGAGCGAGGACAGGACCTGTTTCCATACCGGTGTGCCTTTCTTGCCTGACTTCTGCAGCTCATCATATTCCTTACGGGCACGGGCCAGTTCGTCCGTAAAAATCGGCAGGTTGTTGGATATGGCCAGAAAGAACATCTGCGGTCCCATGGCCAAAGAAGGCATTTCACGGGCCATCTGCTGGATGCTGTTGTGAAGCCCGTTGAACTGGCGCTGTGCATTGGGCATGTCTGCAGGGGTGACCTGCACGGATTCCGATTCCTCCTGCAGCAGTTTCAGTTTGCCGCGCAATTCCTCAAGCTGCTTCTCCAGTGC
>NZ_JBCNZM010000338.1:0-1481 GCF_040227615.1 Bacteroides sp. RTP31139st1_H2_RTP31139_211217
GCGGCGATGTGGAGCAGCTGTCCGAAATAACGTCGGAGTACGGGCGCATGCGCCGCGACGACCGGTCGCTCGACTCTCTGCGCTTTGAGCATATCACCCTGCCCTACCGCGCCCTTCAAGGAAAATGCTGCACACAGATGTACTATGCCAAACAAGGCATCATCACGCCTGAAATGGAGTATGTGGCGATTCGCGAGAACATGAACTGCGCGGAGCTGGGAATAGAGACGCACATCACACCGGAATTTGTACGCCAGGAGATTGCTGCCGGACGCGCCCTGCTTCCTGCCAACATCAACCATCCCGAAGCAGAGCCGATGATTATAGGCCGTAACTTCCTGGTGAAGATAAATACCAATATCGGAAACTCCGCCACCACCTCGGGCATCGAAGAAGAGGTAGAGAAAGCATTGTGGAGCTGCAAATGGGGCGGCGACACGCTGATGGACCTCTCCACGGGCGAGAACATACACGAAACGCGCGAATGGATTATCCGCAACTGTCCCGTTCCCGTGGGCACTGTCCCCATCTACCAGGCATTGGAGAAAGTGAACGGCAAGGTGGAAGACCTCACCTGGGAAATCTACCGCGACACCTTGATTGAACAATGCGAGCAGGGAGTGGACTACTTCACCATCCATGCCGGCATACGCCGCCACAATGTGCATCTGGCCGAGAAAAGGTTGTGCGGCATCGTGAGCCGTGGCGGCAGCATCATGAGCAAATGGTGCCTGGTGCACGACCGCGAGAGTTTCCTTTACGAACACTTTGATGACATTTGCGACATTCTGGCACAGTATGACGTTGCCATCTCTTTGGGAGACGGGCTGCGTCCGGGGTCTACGCACGATGCCAACGATGAAGCGCAGTTTGCAGAACTCGACACGATGGGCGAGCTTGTGCTGCGTGCCTGGGACAAGAATGTGCAGGCTTTCATCGAAGGTCCCGGCCACGTGCCCATGCACAAGATTAAGGAGAATATGGAGCGCCAGATAGAAAAATGCCACGATGCGCCTTTCTATACGCTCGGCCCCATCGTGACGGACATCGCACCGGGATACGACCATATCACGTCCGCCATCGGTGCGGCGCAGATAGGCTGGCTGGGTACGGCGATGCTCTGCTATGTCACTCCCAAAGAGCATCTGGCACTGCCCGATAAGGAGGATGTGCGTGTAGGTGTCATCACCTATAAGATAGCCGCCCATGCCGCCGATCTGGCAAAAGGGCATCCCGGAGCACAAGTGCGTGACAATGCACTGAGCAAAGCACGTTATGAATTCCGCTGGAAAGACCAGTTTGACTTGTCGCTCGACCCGGAACGTGCGTTCAGCTATTTTCATGCAGGGAAGCATGTGGATGGGGAGTATTGCACGATGTGCGGACCGAACTTCTGTGCGATGCGGTTGTCGAGAGAATTAAAAAAGAAATAAATGGGAATTGATAGAGCACTATGTTTTCAGACGAATTAGAACATATAT
>NZ_JBCNZM010000339.1:0-1474 GCF_040227615.1 Bacteroides sp. RTP31139st1_H2_RTP31139_211217
ACTATTTGTATGCCACCGAGGACATACGCAATCTGCCGATTCACCGTTCCAGGAACCTGGTGGATTGGGAGTATGTAGGTACTGCCTTTACCGACCGTACGCGGCCTGATTTTGAGCCGAACGGCGGTTTGTGGGCGCCGGACATCAACAAGATAGGTGATAAATACGTGCTCTATTATTCTATGTCTGTTTGGGGAGGCGAGTTAACTTGCGGCATCGGTTGTGCTACTGCCGATAAGCCTGAGGGACCTTTTACGGACCACGGAAAGATGTTCCGCAGCAATGAAATCAATGTACAGAACTCCATCGACCCTTTCTATATAGAAGATGGAGGGAAGAAATATCTTTTCTGGGGCAGTTTTCGAGGAATCTATGCGATTGAACTGTCTGATGACGGACTCTCTCTGAAGGACGGCGCCACACCGCAGCAAGTGGCAGGAACCGCTTACGAAGGTACCTATATTCACAAGAAGGACGGGCATTACTACTTCTTTGCTTCCATAGGAAGTTGTTGTGAGGGATTGAAGAGTACTTACACTACTGTTGTAGGCCGTTCAGATAATCTTTTCGGCCCCTATGTCGACAAGAATGGCGGTAGCATGATGGATAACAAGCACGAAGTGCTGATTCAGAAAAGTAATTCCTTTGTGGGTACCGGTCATAATTCGGAGATTGTGACGGACAATGCCGGCAATGACTGGTTCTTCTATCATGCGGTGAGCACAAAGAAGCCTGAAGGCCGTGTATTGATGTTGGATAAGATTAGCTGGGAAGACGGATGGCCGACGGTAGAAGGCTCCGTTGCATCCACGGAAGCGGAGAAACCGAAATTTTGACAAGTATGAAGAAATCTATTTTAATCTCCTTGTTGGCCCTATTGATGATGGGCTGTCAAGTATCGGGTGGCAGTTCCTTGAAAGTGGAGGAAACCACTGTTGAAATGCGGAAGAATCCCGAAGGAGTGGCTGTATCGGCTCCCCGTTTCTCATGGCAACTGGTAACCGACAAGCAGGATGTGATGCAGACTGCTTATCAGATTGAAGTGGCGGACTCGGACAAGGGCTTGCAGGCCGGCTCCGGGCTGGTATGGAACAGCGGTCGTGTGGAGTCTGGCCAATCGGTGCTGGTGAAGTACGCAGGGGCGCCTTTGGAGTCGGGACAGAAATATTGGTGGCGTGTCACTGTATGGACAAATACCGGTGACAAGGCGCAAAGTAGTATCCAATATTGGTCAATGGCTTTGCTGGACAGTTCGGACTGGAAAGCCGGCTGGATTGGACTGAACGACAGTACAAACTTGAAACTGGACGGTGAGCGGACCATCCTTCCGGCACGTTATCTGCGGAAGGAGTTTGATTTGCCGTCACAGCCGAAGCGTGCAGTCCTTTATGTTTCGGGAGTAGGCTCTTCCGTATGCTATATGAATGGCGAGAGGATTGGAAACGATGTATTCGGTCCTTTGCCTACCTGGTAC
>NZ_JBCNZM010000340.1:0-1473 GCF_040227615.1 Bacteroides sp. RTP31139st1_H2_RTP31139_211217
TCCAGGAGCAGGTCGTATGGCCCGTGCGTGCGTACAACAACGTGCAGGTCATCGGCGGCAAGCGTACCGAGCGCATGGTCTTCACGCTCCCGAAGTTCACGCTGGCCGACGACAAGCAGCTGGTCGTGGAACTGCACGAGCAGCAGGGCGGGCGACACCAGACTTTCACGGTGGAGAATGCCGACCTGGTGCGCGCACGTGTTATCAACGAGTTAAAGGTAAAGTGATATGAAACGGGCGATATTCATTCTCACGCTGGGGTTATGCCTCCTCCTTTCGGACGGGGCGCACGCCCAGCGTGCCCTGCCCGCCATGCGCGGGCTGGAAATACGGGGAGGCATGACCGACGGCTTCTATACCCGGGACAGCCGCAGCGAAACGGGCTACTGGTTCGGGCTGGCCATGAGCCGCTACGCGAAGAATGCCGACAAGTGGGTGTTCGGCGCGGAGTTCCTGAACCGTTATTACCCCTACAAGTCGGAACGTATCCCTGTGGCGCAGTTCACGGCCGAGGGCGGTTACTATTACAAGTTCCTCGCCGACCCGTCCAGGACTTTTTTCTTCTACCTCGGCGGCTCGGCGCTGGCCGGTTACGAGAGTGTGAACCGGGGCGAGAGGCGGCTCTATGACGGCTCTACGCTCCGCCACCGCGACCGTTTCCTCTATGGCGGGGCCGTCACGCTGGAGATCGATGCGTACCTGACCGACAGGATTATCCTCTCGCTGACGGGGCGTGAGCGTATCCTATGGGGCACTACAACGGGACATTTCCACGCGCAGTTCGGCCTGGGCGTGAAATTCATAATCCATTAAACTTGCAAGCGACATGAAAAAGATGAAAAAGATATTGGCCCTGGCGGTCTGGATCGCCGCCCGGGGTCTTTTATGCGCATCCTGCGACAACGGGCTGGATATACAGCAGGCGTACACGTTCTCTCTGGAAACGATGCCCGTTCAGAAGCGAATCTCCGTTGGTGAAACCGCTGAAATCCGCTGCACGCTCGTGCGGGAGGGGAGATATGACGGCGCGCGTTACACGATCCGCTATTTCCAGCCCGACGGGCGCGGTGAGTTGAGGATGGACGACGGTACGGTGTTCCTGCCCAACGACCGCTATCCGCTCGACCGTGAGGTGTTCCGCCTCTATTACACATCGCGCAGCGATGACCAGCAGGCCATCGACGTCTATGTCGAGGACAACACGGGTCAGGTCGTGAAGACCTCCTTCACGTTCCAGAGCGAGAACGGGACGGAGGAAACGGAACGATAACGGAATATGTCTAACCAAGAGAGGCGCCCGTCACCCGGGCGCTTTCCATAAATACTGAAAACCATGACAGAGCAAGAGAGAATAGATATAGCCTATCTCGATACGGGGGTGTACGAGAACCCGTGGCGTGAGAACCTTTTCGAGACGCTGCCCGAGGATCGGAAAACGGCGGAAGTCTGCCGTTTCGCCATCAAGAAATCGGC
>NZ_JBCNZM010000341.1:0-1193 GCF_040227615.1 Bacteroides sp. RTP31139st1_H2_RTP31139_211217
ATCCGAGATGGTACTCCGTCTCTTGGGCTCGGAGATGTGTATAAGAGACAGATTTTATCCTCGATGCAGAAGGATGTCGGCTACATAATGGAATGGTTTGACACCCATCGCGAAATGTATAGGTCCAGTGGCACTTCCACAGAAGAAGTGGAACCTGACGAAGAACTGTCGAAAGTCTTGGATGAGTCCGAACGGTCTAAAATTAAATTAGGAGCGGATTCCATAGACTCCATCTGTGTGTTTACCGCCATATTACGTGAAGGTGTCGTGTATTCGCATCAGCAGATAGAGATGCTGGATATTTCGGAAAATGACATATTGTCCCACTACAATGCCCTTACCCCGTTGTATTCTTATCAGGGAGAGGAAATGCAGATAACAGCAAGCGTTCCTTATGCCGACAACCTGAAAAACCAAGAAACCATCAATGCCGGTGGCTTCGTCGTCGGTAGGGAAAAAGAGGTCCGTACTATTTTAGAATGCCTCGAACGATCAGAGAACAAGGGGATACTGATTGTCGGTGAATCCGGTATCGGAAAGAGTTCCATCATCAACGCCTTTGTCAAAGATATTTGTGAGAATGAAGACGAGATGTTAAAGCAAATATCTATTGTCGGACTCAATACGGCAAAATTGCTCGCATCAACCTCGTCTGAAACGGAGATAGCACAAAAAGTTGTCAATCTGATGCACAAGCTCAACCAATTGGAACAAGCTGTGCTGGTGATTGATGATTTACAGGTTCTTTTGGAGAACAGCGCATCAGGCAAGGCATCCACGCTTGTCAACATATTAAGTGCGCAAATCAGCGAGGGAGCCGCAAATCTTGTTCTCACACTCACGAACGACTCTTACCGGAAGAACATCGAAAAACATCCGATAGAAGGGCGTCTTGACATCATAAAGATTGAAGAACTGGATACGACTACACTGGAAAATGCCATACAATTACATAAAAAAAGGATTGAAAACTATTACGAGCTGAGAATCTCAGATGCGTGTATTAAAGACTCAATCGCACTCTCCAAACGATATTTTAAGGAGCGAAGCCTGCCATCTGCCGCCATCGACCTGCTTGACCGAACCGCCGCTGCCGTCCGACTATGCAATAAGAACGCACGAGCCAGTATATCTGCTGTCTCTTATACACATCTCCGAGCCCACGAGACGGAGTACCATCTCGTATGCCGGCT
>NZ_JBCNZM010000341.1:1202-1447 GCF_040227615.1 Bacteroides sp. RTP31139st1_H2_RTP31139_211217
TCAGACAACTCTGTGTGGGACAAAGAAGATGACATTACGATAAAAGCAGGACGTTTGTCGGGCATCATCAAAGAGCTAAAGATGCTATCCGACCAGTCCATTGAAGAGATACGCTCTTCGGAAATAGAAGCGATTGTAGCGGAATGCACCAATATACCTATCGGAAAGATACAAGCCCGCGAGAAGGACCGGCTTTTGAGCATCGAGAGCAAATTGCAAGAGCGGGTCAAAGGACAGGACCGGGC
>NZ_JBCNZM010000342.1:0-1442 GCF_040227615.1 Bacteroides sp. RTP31139st1_H2_RTP31139_211217
CAACAGGTTCAGGTACTACTCGCCGAAGATGGGCATGTATGTCTCGCAAGATCCGATTGGACTGGCTGGCGGAATACTCAACCTGTATGGCTACGTCAGCGACACGAACTTGATTATAGATTTATATGGACTTGATTGGAACTATGTTCTTATTAATTCTAAAGGTGAGGTGTATTATTCTGGAAGAGCATCAGATAATGCTAACATAAATGATGTGGCAAGAAGGCATGCAGGAACAAAGGGAACTGATGGACCAAGGTTCGGTGAAGGTGATACTATTGTACAAATAACAAAAAAAGGTACAGATAGATTGATAGTGAGAGGAATAGAACAAGTTGGTATAGATAATTCTTCAGTATCGTTGTTAGGATATCGAAGTGACAATGTCCGAGGAAATAAAATAAACGGAATTAGGGATAAAAATAGTGAGAAGGGCAAATTGTACATGCGTAGTGCAGAGAAAAAACTTAAAAAAATGTCTCTTTCTGATCGCATCGCAAATGGAGAAAGGAAAACATTTGAGGAATATAGAGCTACTAAAAAGAATAGTTACGGTTAAAAATTACATTTTATGAATCAACAATATACTTGCCTTCATGACAAAATGATTGAAGAACTGTTTATCCAGTATGATAAATGTATTAACAAAAAAAATAAAATAGTTTCATTTTTTTTGTCAAGCCTTTCTACTGGTAATATGTTATGGCGAAGTTTTTTACCAGCATTCGCAATAACGCGTACATTCCCAAGACATCACTTTGTCAGTTCTAATGAAGTTAATAGATTTCGTGATGATCCTTGTAAAATCTGCAATATAGATTCATGGGCTGGATTTGAAAATGAAGATTATAATTTTTATTTAGAGATAGCTTCCAATGCTGGAGGAATTCCAGCTTTTAGTCTTGAATTTTGCATTGTACTACTGACTGAGTTTAATAAATTGGCAAATAATGCAATAGAGCCAAGCTGTACTGATGCTCATATTTTTAATGAAATTATGATGAGCCTTGTAGATGCCTCATCTCAAGAAACATTAAAAAAGGATATCGTCAAAAGAATTAATAAGATTCAATTATTTGATACAAATAAAACTCAGACCCAATGTCTTCTACAAACATTGGGCTTTTGCGGAATATTGGAGACGGCACAACACAAAAGTCCATTCCATGAGTATGTAAACTTAGGGCTTGCTCCTAAAAAGTCACACAATTCAGACTGGGAATATCCTGTTGATTTTTGGACACCTTCGGATGGTATAAACCGAGAAGCATTTAAGTTTTGGTTCGGTAATTATATCCAGTTTGATAAATTCTGGGAATAAAATATATTATGGCGGACGTAGGATATTTCGACAGCGTAAGTGCAAACCTAAAGACCGGCGTAGGCGCGCAGGTCAAGGGTATCTCGGAAGGCGTCAAGGCGAACTCCGACGCCGGCGTGTC
>NZ_JBCNZM010000343.1:0-1417 GCF_040227615.1 Bacteroides sp. RTP31139st1_H2_RTP31139_211217
GCTTTGGGATGAAAGGTTCTCAGCCGCAAAAAACGGTTGTTGCTCTTACAAAGACCGCTGCCCGATATATGAAAGAACGGTCAAAGACAGACCCGTACAACTGAGTTTATTCACTTAAAATATACAAAGATGAAATTGAGAAATCAGAAAAAACAAATTCCCGTAGATTTTCGCAAACAGATGTACGAAAGCTACAAAGCCAATATGACTTTATACGGTAAACCAATCCTACCGTACAAACAATGGCTCAAAGACGTGTTTAACACTAAAATACCAACAAAATGAAAAAGATTATCATTATTTCAATCGCACTCTTAGCCCTGACAGCGTGCGAATCAAAACAAGTTGAAGAAGTCAAGGCGAGTTCTAACCAATCATACCCCGTTGAAAAACTGTTCACGGTTGACGGTATCACGGTTTATCGTTTCCGTGACAGTGACCGTTACGTTTACTTCACAAACAGAACGGGCGATGTTCAATACAGTTATCAAAAGCGGGTTGGAAAAGCAACAGAGAATGTCAAGGTTCAAACTATGTGTAACAATGGACAGGAAAATAAACATTGAAGAAGTCAGGGGTTTTCTTGAAGCCTCCAACAAACAGTTTGAGCAGGGAGGAATATACCTTGAACGTGCTCTGTTCAAGCGTGACGATAACGGGGTTCTGACAGGTATCACGCTTTCATACGAGGACAGAACAACATCTGACACACAAGAAACAAGAAAGGAGAAACAAGTATGAAAAACGTGACACGGTGTAAAATAACGCTTTCAAACGGTCAGCGTTATACATTGAGAGACCCGGAAGACATCGGCAGCATTGACAGCAACCGCACGGCATTATTCGTTTTCAATAACGGGCAAATTTACAGAGGATGCACGGACGGAGAGGTTGACGATGACGGGGATTTCTGCCTTTCAAGAAAAGACACGCATCATCGCATAGGGCTTCCCTTTGACCGTCTTCTCGGATGGGCTTACGAAAAGGAGGGCTGACTTATGGGAAACAGCCTGAATGACGTTTGTGACCGTCTTCAAGAAAAGTTGGGTCTCCTTGATGAAGCGGTAAAAGAGTTAAAAGAGGCTTTGATAAACGCTCAGGAATCTTTAGGAATGTCTATCGCTGAGTTTGAACGGGCTATCGAACAAATATCAAGGCTCGGGGCTGAATGTCTGATGGCGCAAGTTATTGAACGCAGCTTGGAATATGAACTGAAAAAAATAAGCCTTGAAGATTATGAAATCTGTTCTGAACCAGCAGAGCGTAACCCCTACCCTCCATATAGGGAACGGCTGCATCCCCGGAAGCACTGGCAACGGAAACCATATTGGCTCAGAACCCGGAGCAACCCGAAGAAAAAGGGCTATCATTAAGTCTGAGAGGCTGAACGCAAATGAAGTGAACTTATTACAGAAAA
>NZ_JBCNZM010000344.1:0-1410 GCF_040227615.1 Bacteroides sp. RTP31139st1_H2_RTP31139_211217
CATTCACCCATAAGGAACTTGGCCAATATCTCCTCATTCAACTTATTCATTCTTTCCTTCATTATGATAATAAAACAACGCTGCTCGCAAAAACACTTACTTTCCCGATGAAAAACAGAGCCAACATCAGGTTCAGATACCCCAGTTTATCGCGCAGTAACTTCAAAGCTTTGTACATGTGAGCCTCCACCGTACGCAATGACACTCCCATCGTATCAGCTATCTCCTTATTTTTCATATCATGCAGATAGCTGAGTTTGAATACCATCCGGCACTTGTCCGGCAATTCATTGATGGCATCGGACAGCTTCCTCCTGAGTTCGGCATCCTCTATCCGTTTCACCACATCATTGCTGTCAGGTTGATAGAACTCAACCCTCTTTTTATGGATTTCGAGCATGACAGCCTCATAGCCACTCACAATGTCCCGATGCTTCAGAACGTTCAAGGCACGGGTATACACCGCCCTATACAGAAAAGCCTGAATCTGCTCTCCCACCTTCATGGTATCTTTCCGCTTCCACAGCTCCACGAAAACATCCTGTACCACATCTTCCGCATCTTCTTCCCCCACAATGCGTGTGGCATAGAACAGCAGGTTGGTATAATACCTGCGGAAAAGGGATTTATATGTCAAGTCGAAATGTTCATTCATATGTTAGCCGGTTATCGGGGACTGTACCATGCCTGACCTGGCTTATCCCCCATTTCAAATTCGAAAACACTTCCATCCATTATCTGTTCATGCGTAATATAACTTTTGTCATAGTTCTTACCGTTGAGTTTGACAGATTGAATGTAGCAATTTTCCTTGCTCACCGCCGGCGCCAGTACCGTAAAGGTCTTTCCACCGGGCAGGTGCATCTTCATTTCCGGATATAGGGGGGTACCGATTTCATATTTTCCACCAACCGGGTCTACCGGATAAAAGCCCATCGCACTGAACACATACCAGGCGGACATCTGTCCGCAATCCTCGTTGCCGCACAAACCGGCAGGAGTGTTCTGGTAGAGTTCACGCATCACCCGGGCTGCATATTTCTGGGTTTTCCAAGGTTGATCCACAGCATTGAACAGATAGATGACGTGATGGCTAGGCTCATTTCCATGCGCATACTGGCCAATCATCCCGGTGCTGAAAATAGGCAACTCATCATCTGCAGAAGGATTGTAAGTAAACATACTGTCCAGCTTCTGGGCAAACCGTTCCTTACCTCCGGTCAAAACTATCAAACCGTCAATATCCTGCTGCACAGACCAGAAGTATTGCCAGCCGTTGCTCTCGCAGATGTGCGGAGTATAGTCGTCCGGCGAGAAGTTCCGGATAAACTCTCCCTTGTCATCACGGGGCTGCATGAAAGAACTTACCGGATTGTAGACATTCCGGTAATTACGGGAACGCTTATAAAA
>NZ_JBCNZM010000345.1:0-1405 GCF_040227615.1 Bacteroides sp. RTP31139st1_H2_RTP31139_211217
CCTTTTCTTTGGGTTGTATCCGTTTGTCGAGTAGCTGGTCGTTCCAATCCTTATAACCTTCTGCGGCAGATTCATACAGGATACGTCCTACATCTTTCGGACCGGGATTGAAAGCCCCAATCGCCTTGTCGATAGCTACCAGATTATTTCTCATTGCCTCTAATTCTTCCTCACTTGCAGAACCCTCGGCACAGGCCATTTCGTACTCATCCATACGAACCATTCTCATTTCCTGTAGATAGCCGTCCCCAATGTCCATATCGTCATGCTCCCCATTCTTCAAATTTTGTTTTGCATCATTTATACCCAGAATGGATATAATCTTTTCAAAATTGAATGGTTCAAGTCCTATTTCATACTGTGGATAGCCTTCGCTGTTGTCCTGTACAATCAGTCTGCCGGTTTGTGACAGACAGGTGGAGAAGTTCCAGCCTGCATGAGTGAGAGCAAAGTGGATGGCATAGACTTGTCCGGCACGGTCATGATCGAAGCAAAGGTGATGTGAGGCATGAGGAGTTACCTTTATCGTTCCTTTGAATTGCTGCTGGCTTGGTGCCCCTCCGGTAGAGATAAAAACCGCCTTTCGCAACTCCTTATTTTCTGCCTGATGAAGTTGGTAATATGCCATCGCATCATAAGCACTTTCGAACCAATAGATATGCTTGGCGGAGGTGAGAGAAGTGCGGGCAGGGCTGGCAATCCACAGTCCCTCGCTTGAATTGCTCCCTGCGGCTTTGCCTTTGTAGCTGCCGCTCCCGTCCATACGTGCACGTCCTCGTTCTTCAAGTCCCACAATCTCTCCGTCGCCTTTGGGCAGGGTTAGTGGAAAGGACAGGTTCGTGTAGGCTGCACCGTCCTCCCGGTGTTTCGTAGCCAGATAAAAATGCCGATGGAAAGCATATTGTGTATAGAGGTCGATACCTCGGCTTTTAAAATAAGGATAAAATTTTTTCTGCGTTTCCCGGTTCTGCGGATTGAACTTATGAATGTCGTAGTCCGCTATGTCAAATGGCTTTACATCTCGTTTAGGGTTCACTATTTTGGTTTTCCGTTCAGTGACAGGAATGTTCAGTAATCTGTTACAGACAAGATTCACCAGTCTGTCCGGAGACATACCCGCATGGTACTCCGTGAAAAAGTGCGGATGCTCCTTGATGAAGGAAATGATGTTATAAACTTTCTGTTGTTGTGCGTGGAAACAGCATTTTCCTTGTTGTGTCACAATAAATTTGTCACCACGGATACGTCTGCCGTCGCTGTCCAAACGGACATACGAGGGATAGCGCAGACCGTCACGACGGTTCAGGTGATACCCTGCGTCAATCAATACGTCCTGGATGTTTAGTCGTTGCAGGAAGTCATCGTATGTAAGGTCTCCATCTCTCATAGGTTTACCTCCCTCTTC
>NZ_JBCNZM010000346.1:0-1392 GCF_040227615.1 Bacteroides sp. RTP31139st1_H2_RTP31139_211217
TTGCTCCTCTCTCTTTGCCTCTTCCGCATTGTGGGCGAGAGCATCCATAGTATATGCAAACATAAGATATATGAGCTTTCAAATCATGGTAAGAACTGTTTCTATCGCATGATGATTCGCCCACAGATGGATTGGAGACGATTGATGAACCACTTTGCACTGCGTTATATGTGCCTATTGCGTAAGTATGGCGAAGTTCCTCAATCAGATACCACTACATGTTTCATTATAGATGACACCGTACTTGAGAAGAGTGGTGTGAGGATGGAGGGTATCAGTCGTGTTTTCGACCATATGAAAGGCAGATGCGTATTGGGCTACAAGCTGTTACTTTGTGCCTTCTTTGACGGCAAGACAACTATACCCTTTGATTTTTCACTACATCAAGAAAAGGGGAAGCAAGGCAACTACGGGCTGACAAGACAGCAACTCAAAAAGGCATATCACACCAAGAGGAACACCGGCAATCCTGATTATAAGCGCTTTCAAGAGTGTAAGATGTCTAAGCTGGAAGTTGCCATGGATATGCTTCGCCGTGGATGGAAGATGGGGTTACATGCGAAGTATGTGATTACCGATAGTTGGTTCACCTGCGAGCAACTTATGACATGTGTTAGAAGCATAGGTAAAGGGGCAATGCACTTTGTTGGACTTGCAAAAATGGGAAAGACAAAATACACTATATCGGGCAAAAAGAAAAATGCTGCAGAACTCATTGCCACCTATGAACGTGAACGAGGAAAGAACTGTCGTAAATACAAATGTCGATATATTCAGCTCAACGGCAACTTAGGAGATATACCTATCAGAATCTTCCTCATCAAGTATGGTAGAAACTCCGCATGGAACGTTCTGCTCACCACGGATACAACGATGTCTTTCGTAAAAGCCTTTGAAGTGTATCAGATTAGATGGAACATAGAGGTGATGAACAAGGAGACTAAGCAATATCTCGGATTAGGAGGTTATCAAGGTTGTGACTTTAATGGTCAGATAGCCGACGCAACGCTGTGTTACCTTACATATACCGTCATGGCTTTGGAAAAGAGATTCACAGAATATCAAACCATGGGCGAACTCTTTTCGGATATGGAGGGTGATCTCATGGCACTCACGTTATGGAAGCGAGTTCTTACCTGCATCGAACGCATTCTTCGCATTTTAGGAGAAATACTTGGAATGACGCCCCAATACCTTATGGCTACAATCAGCGGAAACGACAAAGAGATGAGCAAAATCCTTGTAATGGCTGAAGCGTTGGAAAAATGGGACGAAGTATGTGGATAGTCTGCATAACTTCTGTTAGGCATGTGTTAACAGTCAATGGATATGGGGGAAGACAGACAAAGGAAAATGAGAAAAGTTAGTGTTTTAAGGGGTGGGAAACTTTAG
>NZ_JBCNZM010000347.1:0-848 GCF_040227615.1 Bacteroides sp. RTP31139st1_H2_RTP31139_211217
CCATCATAGCGTTAATAGCCTTTCTGATTAGCGGCACACTCGTCGGCATACTCCTGTTCAACAGCTTCGCAACAGAGCGGCGCAATAATGCAGAACTGACATACCTTCCGGACAGCATACAGGTTCCGTCGTTACAGGTAAGCACACCCGGATATATCCGCGACGCATATACGACCAACCGTAACTTCAAGAACATCCAAACTTCGCTGGAAACACAGCAACGGATTAATGCTGAACTTATGGATATCTGCAAGGCACAACAATCCCAGATTAATATACTGACAACTTGCTCCAAACAACAAGCGGCGGACATCGAACATTTGGAAAAGGAACGGAAAATCTACACATGGATGATTGCCCTTGCACTCCTGGTATTAAGTTCATTGCTCATCTGCCGATATGGGCGCAAGAATTAGGATATACGCAAAGATTCAGACTACATAGTCAATCTGCCAACGGTATCTGCCACTTTCATGCGGTGGATACCGTTTTTTCCGCATTCCGGCAGTAGTTTTCGTTCCGACGGGTACGTCCATCCCTGATGAAACGTCTTCTGAAAGTGCCATTACAATACTGGGAATCAATTCAATAGAGACACATCATCAACGGGGTACATTCCTAATCATATAGGACAGTGGCTTTATACACGAATATTAGTTTAAAACGTGTTAAAATGAAAACAACAGCCAAAAAAACGCGCTAAAAAATTTGGAGAAATGAAGATAAGCACTTATATTTGCTCACATCAAAGATGATGTTTTATTTTCTTCTCTTTTTCCCACAATAAAACTGAGTCCTCCGGAGGCTGAGAGGAAATTTCAAAAAATCGTTTTTGAGGTTTTCTCTTT
>NZ_JBCNZM010000347.1:858-1266 GCF_040227615.1 Bacteroides sp. RTP31139st1_H2_RTP31139_211217
CGCAAGGACGGAGAGACCGCAGTAAAAATTAAGTTTAACTCATTAAATCCAACGAATTATGGCATTTAGAGCATCATTAGAACTTAACAACAAGGAATTTGACGTCCTTTATTCAAACTATGAGTTCAGTCGTAACACGGACTCTAAAGGTATGCCCTCTTCAAGCGTATTGGGCGGTAGAGTAAAAGTAACTATCGAATCAACAGAAGACACTTCTGTTATCGAGTCAATGCTGAACAGTGCTTTCAAACCCGTAGAAGGTAAGATTATCTATAAGAAAACGGAGGAGGACGCCAAGATGAAGGAAATCCAGTTCAAGAACGCATACATCGTTCACTACTCGGAAACTCTGGACGCGAATAACGATGTGCCTATGACAATCACCATCACGTTCTCCGCTGAAGAAAT
>NZ_JBCNZM010000348.1:0-1321 GCF_040227615.1 Bacteroides sp. RTP31139st1_H2_RTP31139_211217
TCACTAGTGTCCACTAAAAATTTTTTGGTCACTAGTCGGTTAAAAATTAAATAAATTCGATTCACTTGAATCATTTAGCTCTTTGATATTTTTGAAATTCGATTTGTCGAACAAATCTCTAAGATGAGTTTTATCGGTTAGCGAGATGCCGAGTATTTGCAAGGTTTCGTAGATGCTTCGCTCTAACTTCATATCGTGTTGTACTATCGCCACAAGGCAGTAAGTAATTATGGCACAATATATTTGTATGCGTACAGCATTCTCCGAAGTTCCCCAAAACCTCTTTATCTTAAGGTGTTGTTTAATCCATTTGAAAAACAGCTCCACACTCCATCTATTTCGGTATAACCGAGAAATCAGCTCAGCCGAAGCGTCAAGATTGTTCGTCAGGAAAATGTATCGTGTGCCACTTTCGGGGTCTTCAACAATGAGCTTTCTAAGTTCATCGGGGTAATCCTTGGAACTTTTATAAACCGTAAAACATCCGATGACATCAGAAATGACACCTTCAGGCAATCTTCGCTTCCACGTTTTGGGCTTGATGCGTACATTGGTTTTGGCTCGTACAACGAAGAAAGCACCTATGCGGTCTATCGTATACAAGTTGCCAAAATCGTTGTAACCACGGTCAAATATATAATGCGCACCACGTTCATAAGGAATCACAGACATCGCTTTTGTATCGTGAATATTAGCAGGAGTAATATGCACAAATGCAGGAACTTCCGCTTCCACATCGTAGAGCGTATGCATCTTGATTCCGCCTTTATGCTTGCGGAATTTAGCCCACTCGAACACTGACAGACAAAGGTCAATCGTGGTGGAATCAAAAGCATAGACATGACCGTCAAGCTCAAAGATTCTTTCGATTCTACGCTTGCGCGCTTCGGCTATCATGAAGGTTGCATATTCCTGGAAGATGCGATAGTCACGTTGCTCGTTAGCCTTGCTAAGATTGCTTCGTGTTACGGACTTGCCGATTCCCAGATGATAGAGTTTTCCGGTGTGAGCCTCCAGTGACACGATGAGGTCTCTTAAACTCTCACGGTTGGAAAGTTGACCGAACATCATCGTAAGCAACTGATTCCAACAGGTATAGCTTTTAATGTATTTGTTGCCTTCATACTTCTTGACGATACGCAAGAACTTGAACTCATCAAGAAATGTGACTAATTGAGAAAAAACATATTTGTCTTTATTCATAACAGTCTGATTCAGACTGCAAAAGTAATTTCAAATCGTTGCGCACCAAATACCATTACAACAAACTGAATTTCAACAATTTCAAAGAACGACTATGATTTTTTAGTGGACACTAATG
>NZ_JBCNZM010000349.1:0-1269 GCF_040227615.1 Bacteroides sp. RTP31139st1_H2_RTP31139_211217
GTGACCTGCACGGATTCCGATTCCTCCTGCAGCAGTTTCAGTTTGCCGCGCAATTCCTCAAGCTGCTTCTCCAGTGCATGGATCTGCGCGATATTGGCACTCTGGTCCAGATTGGGTGCAGCCGTCTCCCCGGCAAGGCGCAGCCTTTCCAGTTCAGCCTCCAGCAGCCTGACGGTATTACGCAGTTCCAGCGCCTCACGTTCGGCCTTGTTCATGCCGGGCGTGAGTTTGTCCTTCATCAAAAATTCAACTTCTACAGGTTTGCTCATTCCAGTTTGCTTTGAAAAAATCCTACTATATCGTTCGCTTCATCCTCGGCGCTGTGTTCCGGTTTGGAATCATCGTTTCCGCCTCCTTGCTTTTTTTCCACGTATCGCGGCGCGTCGTTCAGCATCAGTATCAGCGTCTGGTAATTCACACCGTCCAGAATGTAGTCCACACTCCAGCCCGTTGCACTCACTATCTGCCACACGAAGCCGAAAGGGCTATGGGAACCCTCATACCGGGTTCTTAACTCCCCTTCCTTGCCTGGCTCAGTCTCGGAGTCATCGGGTTCGCCCGCGCTGTCGAGCTGATAATACGCATAAAATCCTTCGTGCCCATCAGACGCTCGAATGTCCGGAACATAGCCGTCAGATAGCGCCACTCCACAAAGTTCCGCAGCACCCATGCCGTCACCCCGATACCCACGTGCCGCGACACGTAGCCCCGGCATACCGTATAGGCCAGCAGACGGCTCACGGCCTTGCCATGCTCCGCCACAAAGGCCAGTTCCTCGGCCTTGTCCTTCGGTTGCCAGTCGGGTTTGATACCCATCTTCAGATATTCCCTGGCCAACAATATCTGACCCCGCAGTCTCGGACGCTTCATCGTCACACGTACCTCCACCGGGCGTTTCAGCCACGGAAACTTCCACCTTTTAAGAGGAACGGACACGCCACTGTCAAGCAGTGCGTCCGCACACTCCATCTCTATCAGTTGTTCCAGCCGGTCAGCCATACGTTAGCCCTCCTCGGTTTGGAGCGATGCTGCAGCCGCGGCTTCCGCCGGCGGCAGCTTGTACTGCCCCCACTCGTCCGGTATTGCTTCCGTATCGAACACGCCGTAAGGCTGCGAACCGTCCTCCGGCATCGCCACTTCGAGCGTAACCTCTATCTTGGAGGTTTCTGTAAGGGTCAGCTTGCCTGCAGGATTGGAAAGCAGCGTGGCGTTGGGAATCAGTACGCTCTGTCCGGACACGAGGGAGAGTTCCCATGGTCCCTGCATGAC
>NZ_JBCNZM010000350.1:0-1196 GCF_040227615.1 Bacteroides sp. RTP31139st1_H2_RTP31139_211217
AATAATCACCGTAGCATCCAGCCCGTTCATAATAGGCATTTTTATATCCATCAGAATAGCTTCCGCCTTGTCGCGATTCTCTTCGAACAAATTTACAATATCCTCACCATTCTTTGCCCATAGTATCTCGCATTTCTTGCCGATAATAGCCTTTATCAGTTTAAAGTTACTATCATCATCTTCCGCAACCAGAATAAGCGGACGGTAATCTCCTGACACTTTTTCTATTTCCATGACCTATGCGTTTTGTTTATATAGGGGCAAAGATATAAAAAATAATAGATTTGCACTATCTTTGTAGCTCATTAAAAAAATATATAATGATTTCTATAGACGGACTGGCCGTAGAATTCGGCGGAACTACTTTATTCAGTGACATATCTTTCGTTATCAACGAAAAAGACCGTATCGCCCTGATGGGTAAAAATGGAGCGGGGAAAAGTACATTGTTGAAAATCCTGGCAGGTGTAAGACAACCTACCCGTGGAAAAATCTCAGCCCCCAAAGACAGTGTCATAGCTTACCTTCCACAGCACCTTATGACGGAAGACGGACGTACCGTATTCCAGGAAGCGGCGCAAGCCTTTGCCCACCTGCATGAAATGGAAGCTGAAATAGAGCGCCTCAACAAGGAACTGGAAACGCGTACCGACTACGAAAGCGACAGCTACATGGAACTTATCGAGAATGTCTCCGCCTTAAGCGAAAAGTTCTATGCCATCGACTCCACCAATTACGAGGAGGATGTGGAAAAAGCACTGCTCGGACTGGGCTTTGTACGCGAAGACTTCAACCGCCAGACCAGTGACTTCAGCGGCGGATGGCGCATGCGCATCGAGCTTGCCAAGCTGTTGCTGCAAAAGCCTGACGTGCTGTTGCTAGACGAGCCTACCAACCATCTGGACATAGAATCCATACAATGGCTGGAAGATTTCCTTATCAGCAATGGAAAGGCTGTCATCGTCATCAGCCACGACCGTAAATTCGTAGACAACATCACCACCCGTACCATTGAAGTGACCATGGGACGGATATACGATTACAAAGTAAACTACTCCAAATACCTGGAACTCCGCAAGGAACGCCGCGAACAGCAACAGAAAGCCTACGACGACCAGCAGAAGTTCATTGCCGAAACCAAGGAATTCATCGAACGGTTCAAAGGCACCTACTCCAAAACCCTGCAAGTGCAAAGC
>NZ_JBCNZM010000351.1:0-1261 GCF_040227615.1 Bacteroides sp. RTP31139st1_H2_RTP31139_211217
TATTTTAGATTTTTCTCGGTTTGACTTAACCGATTGAGAAATAAACTTTTAGCGAATTATTTGAGAAATAGAGGTAACGATTTAGCAACTGTGCGAATTTCAGCGTTTTACATTGCTATGCTGTCAAATAACTCTTTCATTTGCAAATATAACATCTTTTTCCGAAAGTACGAACTTTCGGTGACAATTTTATAAAATCGACTTGCGAAAAAAGAAAATTATCGTGAATGGTCTAACTCTATATACCAGCCTTCCTTGACGGGCTTGTATAGCGTAGTGTCATTGTATGTCCTGCGGTAAATTTTGTTCAGGTCGCCGTGTTCGGTGATACGGATGTCACGGCGGCTTCTCAATTCGAGATCGTAAACGAAACTCTTGGATGTTCCCGCATCCACGATGCCGTGGGAGTAGTACAGCATAAATAAGCTCACATATACCGAATCTGCCGTTTCCTGCTCCCTGCGGTCAACAAGGACAAGACCGCATCCAATCTCTGACAACAAGGAGTCGAGTTGTATTCGGTCAGATCTTGATAACCCGTGTACCGGCGTGTCCTGCACTTGGTTCGGTTGGTAGGATATTTGTCCTGCCGAATCAAGGATGAGAATATCGCAGGGAGAGAGCGGTGGATAGTGAAAGCTTCCCTCCGAACTCTCCGCCATGATTTTGCGTATCTTGTCGAATGCCGCCTCGTGCGTGGCGAAGTGGCGTATCATTTCCTCGTCCGTCGGCGGCATGGGTGGCTCGCAGCTTACGACCGATGCAAGCGTTAAAAGTAGTATTATGATAACTATCTTCATCTCTGTTTAAGCCCCACCTTCACCATGCCATGTGCAGGTTTGGGTATTGTTATCATAGTTATGTTCTATCCATTGCCCCGATTTCTCGCCGTCAGTGTATTGTCCCTCGATAGTTATATAGGGTTTGCCGTCCCGTGTCGATTCCACACGATAAGAGCCGTCAAGTTTTCCGTTACGGTAGTGGCGTATTATCCTGCTGCGAAGCGTGCTCGCATCCTCGAAGATTTCCCACTCCTCGCCATCTTTTTTCCCGTCGATATAATGAGATTCAAAAATCTGCTCTCCTGTCTTGCTGTCAAAGCGGCGCTCCCGCCCGCTCTCCACACTCTGCTTATATTCCTTTTCGGCTTCTATTTTGCCGTTACGAAAATAGGTCTTTACAGTTCCGTCTATCTTGCCTTGCTGCATGGGTGTTTCCTTTCGGGGAGTAACGCCGTCTTGGTAATACTCCGTGAATGTGC
>NZ_JBCNZM010000352.1:0-1243 GCF_040227615.1 Bacteroides sp. RTP31139st1_H2_RTP31139_211217
TTCTAAACATATCTTTACTACGTGGGTAATGTTCGGCAGCTAATCGCCATTTTGGGCGATTGAGGTGTATGTTATAGTTTCATTATTTATTTGAAGAGATAACCGATTTCTTCCATTCCTTTTCTGTCTTTTTTGAAAAGACTGAAAGTGTTCTATCTTTACCATTTCCTATTAGGGCTATTCCTAACGAAAAGTATAATTTACTATCCAATGTTTTGGATGCTTTTTCAAATTTATTTAGCTTCCTAACAATTTGAGCATCATTGAGAATATCAATATCACTCCAAATGACTTGGTGACTGCCATCAGGAGTGAATGTAACTTCCTCTACTTGATTTTTCTTAAATATTACAGAAAAACTATTCCAGCCTAAATGTTGCCTTTTAAGAAAATCAACATGTTCAAATTTCGGTTTCTCTGCAAAGAGACCTTCGACTTCTTCGCGACTCATACCAAATTTGATGTCGCCTACTGATATATATGGTTCAAGTATAAATATCATATCACCTATTTTTATTACGAAACTATAATGGTTTGCAGCTTGCCGCCGTTAGGTGGCACAGGTGCTTGTTATGTGCATTTATTTCCAAAAATTGTCCTGCAAGTGCTTCTCTAAATATCGGCTTACAACTCCCCAACCTTCGTTATCTGGGCAGCCATAATACCATAGTTTTTCTGCTATTTCATCCAGCTTGTCAATAGTATCAAAGTATTGTTCACTCATTTTTTCTTGTTCCGATTCACTATATTTTTTTAGCTCCTCTAAGTCCGTTTTATGTCCTTTCATAAAGTTTACAACCTTACAAAACTCACTATCGCTAAGAACCGATATATCCAAAGGGAAGATATTCGCTATATTTTTGGTTGCTTCACCAACCTTGTCTAATCCAATTTCATACATCGCAGAAGATATGTAAGGTAACAAGTCTGCATGATATTCTACAATAGACATCCAACCATCGCCTTGACAATTTCCTATCACATTAGTTACAACATGAAAAGTAAAAGTAACATCGGATACTTGTTGCCTAATTTCATCAATGCTACCTATCTCCCAAATCTTGTCAGATAAGGTTACAATCGCATCTTCTGTATTGACATCCATTCCTTGCAGGACATCACTAATTTTTTCAGTTTTCATATTTATATTGTTTTTTAGTTGCACATAATGTTTAGAGGATAGCCGACCGTTTAGGGCGGTTCATCCTCATGTTCGAGACAATTTTTATTTCCTTTATTACAT
>NZ_JBCNZM010000353.1:0-1169 GCF_040227615.1 Bacteroides sp. RTP31139st1_H2_RTP31139_211217
TTTGTCGAAGTGACTTTCGGTAATGACAATGACATCCGCTTGTCGCTGTCGAAGGAAGAAAACGTACTGCTTGTCGGCGGCAGGGCTTATCTGCCGGCAGAAGATTTCGTGCTTGCCGAGTTCTTCGACCGCTATGTAAAAATGGCGTTTATAGACTATTCTGCCATCAAGGAAACCGCACCCCGTAAAGAGGAAGACAAACGGCCGCCACTGCCGGAAGGCTATCTGGAAAAACTTCAGCAAGTGCGTTACAGTGACCATACCGTAAGGGTATATACCTCCTATTTCCGCGATTTCCAACAGCATTTCGAGGGGCGTAAGATTGAAACGGTTACTCCCGGCGAGATAAACGACTACCTGCTGTATCTCATCCACGAGAAAAACATATCCTCCTGCCAGCAAAACCAGCGTATCAACGCCATCAAGTTCTATTACGAGAAAGTTCTCGGTCAGGAACGGCGGTGTTACAAGGTGAACCGTGCCAAACGGGAGAAGACGCTGCCCGACGTGTTGAGCAAGGAGGAAATAAAGAAAATACTCGACGTGACGGTGACAGACCTGCGTTTCTTCTGTATGTTCTCCATACTCTATTCCGCAGGGTTGCGCATCAGCGAACTGCTGGAACTGAAACCCGGCGACATCAACGAATCCCGCTCCCTGATACGGGTGCGGCAGGGTAAAGGGAAAAAAGACCGCTACACCCTGCTGTCAAGACCGTTGATGAAAAAGCTGACGGAATATAACAGACTATACAAACCGAAAGTGTGGCTTTTTGAACACAGACCGGGAGAACCTTTCACCGAGAGTATCGTGTCGAAACGGCTGAAGGCAGCGGCCCGGGAAGCGGGAATCACGAAACGGATTTATCCGCACCTGCTGCGCCATTCGTTCGCCACTCACCTGCTGGAGCAGGGAACCGACATCAAGATAGTGAAAGAGCTTATGGGACATAACAATATCAAGACGACAGAAAGGTATGTCCACATAGCCGACACTTTCAAAAGCAATATCAAAAGCCCGTTGGACGATCTGTTGATGGAGGAAGACGAGGTCTGATACTTAAAGAAAATAACAGCCAAATCGGCTGATAGTATAACATTCAAGACAATAAACAACTAATAATCAAATGATTAGATATTAAATAGAGTAAAAAAGGACTTGTGTGCGAG
>NZ_JBCNZM010000354.1:0-1137 GCF_040227615.1 Bacteroides sp. RTP31139st1_H2_RTP31139_211217
AACCTAAACAAGGATGTCAATGGAGTCATTATTGCATTTGGAGATTTAGGATTGTGGAACGGACGCAAACAAGGCTATCAAATTTTGGGTGACAACATTGCCGGGATATTACAATCTACACAGTATGATGCAGAGTGGTACGGTGACGGCTACGATATACGAGGCCGTATGTCGCACCATGATGGCACGAATTATGTTTTGTACCGTGTCGCTGAAAATCGTGACGACGCAGAACAGATTGCCGCAAAAATCTACAACTATGAAATTGACGAGAATGGTTTTCGCCAAGTTACACGTTCCCTCCACCCCTATGTGGCAGCAGTGTATGGCTGGAAAACTCTACAGGACAACCTCGTTCAGGTAAAAAGCCTGTAACCTGTACTTAAACAAATGCCGTAACGCTTTCTCAAGAGGCTGTTACGGCACTTGTGTTTTATGCCGTATATTTCTGCAAAAATGTGGTGGGAAACCAGTCCTTTTTACACATTTATGAATGTCCCCGCCCAACTGTTGTAGGTGGCCGCTTGTGCCAGTTTCCTTTTTTAGACTCCGGCCCTCCTTTATAGCCCCATCCCAGCTACCCCCTATATTTCTATCCCGCAAGCCTGGTTATTTCCCTGCAAAATTCGATTGCCGGCTGTCCGTCCTGTCAAGGATCGCTGACACTTGCTGCTGTAAAATCTTCCTCTCCGAAATATCGAAGAGTGTATTTTCCGCATCCTCCTTGCCTGTTCTGGCCGCCAATCCCGTGGGCAGAAAAATAATCAACCTTTCGGTACAGGAAGTATCGAAGGGAAATAAATAAAATATTAATCTTTAAAATTTGAGGCATTATGACATTCAGAGAATTTATGTTAGAGAACGGTTATGAATTGCAAACAACCTTTTGGAATGATTTTTCCATTGCTGACCGATTTGGTCTTTCGGCGGTACAGGACACTTTCAACCGTGCTTTTAAGGAGTGGAAAGAGAACTACAAGTATCTCACGGAACTGGTTTTAGTGCTTAACCATAAGATATGGCAGTATTATGAAACAAGGCCGGAAATTGCGACATTGTATAATACCCTTTGGGCACAAGCCAGTCAATATGCAATGGAGTATCTGAAAGATGACGAGCTAAGCTATTATTATGATG
>NZ_JBCNZM010000355.1:0-1052 GCF_040227615.1 Bacteroides sp. RTP31139st1_H2_RTP31139_211217
AGTCGCACGGCAGCAGCAAAACGATAATAAATGACAATCAAATAGAAAGGGATGAATAAAACTGTAAAACAGGGGTGCTAAAACAGAGCAACGGACAACCGGAACGGATTGCCCGTACTATAACATCTTTTTGATAAGGCAGGATGCGGTTCGGAACAGGCAACCTGAAAAACAATGTTTTTTGTTTGCTTATCCGCTAATCTTTCGTTATCTTTGTCAAAATGAAGACAGCAGACGGTACTTTCGGGTACGGTCATTGTCGTGACATGGAAGATTCATACTCGGCTTGGAAACAGGCAGAGATTGATATACATATTGTACGTTCACTGAACGTCTTGGAATAGAAAACTGACACTTATCAAAAAGACAAGATGTATAGCAAAATATTCATACTGTATGTTTATACAGCAGGGGCTTGCTTATCTGCCTTTTAAGTATGACAGTACCTCTATTCCGGAATAGCGTGAGTTCATGCTGTTCTTTAAGGTGCAAGGTGGACATAATTCTTAAAAATACATTGAATATGAAACAGATTACCTTGCACGTGTATCAGTCCATCGACGGTTGTCCGGCTCCTTCGGACAAGTATTTTGATGCGGCAGTGGATGCCTCCAGTTGTGTGCTGATTGACGAAGAAACTTACCTGCGTATTTATATGAACCATTTGGGTTGGCCGATTACGGCAAAAGAGACTTTGGTTGTGACGAACGGCGGCATCGACCTGACGGAGAATGAACGAGTGAAGTTCATCCAAGGAGATGCAGTGGCAGCACTGCGACAGATGAAGGAAGACGGTGACGGTATGGTGGTGGCTTACGGTGAGGAAATCGGGGCTTTACTCTTGGATAACGGACTGGCGGACGAAATCACAGTGACAACCGTTCCGGTACTAATCGGCGGTGGCGAAAAGGCATTGGAGTGCGGACTGAACGACGGCAGTGCTTGGATTGTGCGGTCAAATAATGTGCTGTTGGACGGAAAAATGAGGACGGTGTACGGGAAGGTCTAATATGACAAATAGATATTATAGCAAAAGTGCAGCAACCGATTGC
>NZ_JBCNZM010000356.1:0-1124 GCF_040227615.1 Bacteroides sp. RTP31139st1_H2_RTP31139_211217
AGCTCCACTTCCCCATCCTCTCCTCCGGGGAAATCAAATATCCACGTGTTGCTTTCATCGTCGGTCGGATAAAATACGACCCTCATGCCTTCAGGCTTGTCATGATTGGAAATCTTGGTCCAGTCGAATATTACCCGCACCGTGGCAAAGTGCGGATGATCGTAACATAAATCCTTATGCTCACAAGCCGTCAGTCCTATCCATAAAAATATGAACACCAGACTAAAGCGTATCCGTATCACTGCCTGCCTCCTTTCTTCCGGCTATAATTCCCCCGCCCGATCAACCACACCAAAGAGATACCCGCCTTGGTCGGGCCGAACCAGCGGCGGTTTTTAGTGGTCTGCCATACATAGTGACCGTCCAAAGGGATGTACTCCTTGTACGATCCTCCAAGGTAGCCGATTCCCAACGTGAAATCCACATTGAACCGATGTCCCACAGGTAACGAGTAGCCGTAAGCCACGCCTCCCCCGTAACTCCATTTATCCCCCAAGTAACCTTTCCCACCCAATTCGAAATCATAGGTGACGATCTGCCCGTACAATCCGACATGATGCCCGGAAAACGGTTTTTCCACCGCTCTCCGACCGAACCAGCGGCGCAACTCCACATCTCCCCCATAGATACGCCAATAATTATGCTTCCGATCACTTTTCCACCAGGCATACATCCAATTCCCGGCCACAGACCAGTTCTTCCCCAAACAGAACTCAACCCCGATGTCAGGTATCAAAACAGCGTCATAAAGCAAGTTTGTTTTCACCGCCATGCAAAACGGCCGTTTCTTTACCGGAGCTATGACGGTAACGGTATCACGGATGCACAACGTATCACGTGTATGTATATATACCGTATCTCTGACGGGATTTATCGGATCACTATCATAGCATATTTTCACCATCGACGAACGAAGTTTCGGAAAATGGAATTTATACAAATATGAGTATGGCCTCCCCCCTTTCAGTCTTTTCAGTTCTCCCCCCAAATAAGGGCTGTCCTGGTTTTCCAAACGGACGATCTTCTCCAACAAACGAAGGACATCCTCCCTCTCCGGAACATTCACATCCGCTCTCACCATCGTTATAAGTCCGTTCCAGTCGCTTCCCGAAAAATGAAAATCC
>NZ_JBCNZM010000357.1:0-1117 GCF_040227615.1 Bacteroides sp. RTP31139st1_H2_RTP31139_211217
AAACTATATTGGTTTTTGGCTCATCTTATAGTTGATAGATTACTATTCATTATAGATTATGTTTTTTTCTTTAGGCTGAAGAAAACAAATTTCTTGCCTCTTGATCTTACCTCTCAAAAAGTTTTAGTGATTGCTGCACATAGTGATGATGAGATATTAGGATTAGGAGGAACTCTTTTAAAGCATAGTACATTGAATCATGATATTACTATATTGTATGTAACAGATGGATGTAAAAGTTTCAATCCATCTGTTACTCGTCAAGAAATGGTTGCTATGAGAAGACATGAAGCTCTTAACTTGTCAAATTATTTTTCTAAAATAAAAACAATTTTTCTAAATAAAATAAGCTTTGAATTTACTGTTTCTGAAAGTCTTATATCTGAAATAGCTCATGCTATCCAAAACTCCAATCCTGATATAATTTATGTATTATCTCCTATAGATGTTAATATAGACCATACCAATGCAGCCTTGGCATCATTTGCAGCTATCCAAAATATTCATTATAGAGGTCGAATGTGTTTATATGAAGTACAAACGCCTTTGACTTATTTATATGCTAATAGATATATTGATATTACTGATTTTATTGAAAATAAGAAAAATATATTATTGAGCTATAAATCCCAAAGTGTTATGTTTAATTCGTTCATTAAGATTATTTGTTATAATAAACTTGCTGCTATTCATTTACCTAATACTAATGCTGCTGAATTTGTGAGAGAATTGTCAGAAGAGGATATATTGCAATTAATCAGAAGATCTAATTCTATCAATAAGGATAAAATTCAATCTATGAGAGCAAAACGATTTCTGCGAACTAGTTACAAGTCAATGGAGAAATTCTTTTTAGATTGATTTATGAAATTGTTTCGGATTAATATAATTTCTTTTCGCAATTGGATAATGCACTTATTTCTATGTTTGCTCATTATTTTCGATTTGAGGACTTATTTGGTGACTGGAAGTGGAATATCAATCATAACATCGGGATTAATATTCTTTTATCTTGTGTGTTATTTGTATTTATGTGTGTTATATCCTAAAATTTATATTAGATTCTTCGATGTAATAGTATTTTTGTTTTTATGTATATATGGTGCTAGAGCTGTCT
>NZ_JBCNZM010000358.1:0-1101 GCF_040227615.1 Bacteroides sp. RTP31139st1_H2_RTP31139_211217
AATTAATTAACAAAACTCGGTTTAGGGCACTGAAAAGTGCCCTTTCGAAGGGGGATGCCCTAAATTGAGTGCTTACCTAAAGACTCGAAATATGGATAGTAAAGTAACCTTATTGGATTGAGATGTCAGATTATGATTTGGAAACAGCGAATGCAATGCTGCTTACAGGCCGTTATCTCTATGTCGGTTCATGTGCCATCAAACAATAGAGAAAATTCTCAAAGCATATTGGACTAATTGCTTAATGGAAGTTCCTCTAAAGATACATTCACTATCCAGACTTGCGGAGAGAACGGGATTGGACAAGCAATTGTCGGAGGAGCAGTTAGACTTTATAGACAAACTTGAACCTCTTAATATAGAAGCCCGTTACCCCTCTTATAAAGAAAGATTAATGAAGAGCTTAACCAAAGAATACTGTGCTGAACTTTTGAGCCAAACTAAAGAGTTGCAATTATGGATAAAGAACAAGCTATAAACCTTGCCAAACGCTATAAGGAAATGGTAGCGGAGAAGTCCATTAAAGGCCCTTTATCTTTATGGTTCGTACAGTAAAGGAAATTATAGAGCAGACAGCGATATAGATATTGCTGTGATAGTAGAACGCCTGGATGACGATTATTTTAAAGATACTCCTCTATTGTGGAAACTTAGACGCAAGATAAGTAACCTTATAGAGCCAGTCCTACTTACAGAAGATATGGACAATCCTCTTTATTGTGATATTAGAAAAACTGGAATTCTAATACAATGAAGTCTTGTTTATCACATGCCATCTATTTCTATAATTTATATTCTTTTTTACTTCCAACGCATATTCTTCTCCTAAATCTTCGTACCATACCAAGTACTGCGAAATACATACCTGAGCGTTTTTCTCTTACTTATTCCCTTCTTCATCCAATCCCTATCATGACTTAAACATTTTTCTCTTGCAGCAATAATCACTTGATATTGCAAAAAATGAGGAATATGAAATCATTGTATTTGCAGCTATAATTGTATATACTTGTAAGATAAACCTTTTATAAATAAATTGGAAATGAATAGAAATGAAATTACCTTACAAGAGATGTTCTCCTCAGTCATCGGGGAACTCCG
>NZ_JBCNZM010000359.1:0-1061 GCF_040227615.1 Bacteroides sp. RTP31139st1_H2_RTP31139_211217
GCACTGGAGAAGCAGCTTGAGGAATTGCGCGGCAAACTGAAACTGCTGCAGGAGGAATCGGAATCCGTGCAGGTCACTCCTGCAGATGTACCCAATGCGCAGCGCCAGTTCAACGGGCTTCACAACAGCATCCAGCAGATGGCGCGTGAAATGCCCTCCTTGGCCATGGGGCCGCAGATGTTCTTTTTGGCCATATCCAACAACCTGCCGATTTTTACGGACGAACTGGCCCGCGCCCGTAAGGAATACGATGAACTGCAGAAGTCAGGAAAAAAAGGCACACCGGTATGGAAGCAGGTTCTGTCCTCACTCTTTTCCTGGCAGACAGCCATGATCACCGGTATCATGCTGCTGGTGATGTACGGTGACGAAATATGGGATTGGACGAAAAAACTGTTCAGCGCCAAGAAAGGCGTGGATGAGTTTAACATCTCGCTGAAGGAAATGACCGAGATAGAGAAAGACGGCCGTGCCCAGATGGTGCGTACCCGCTTCGAACTTAAATCGGTTATCGATGAGATAAAGAACTTCGTCGGAAGCAAGGAACAGGAAAAGGCGAAGGTGGAGGAACTGAACCGCAAGTACGGGGAATCTTTCGGATATTATAAAACACTTTCTGAATGGTATGATACCATTATCCAAAAGAGTGATGATTATGTACAATCCCTCTTCCTCCAAGCGAAAGTACAGAATTTAGTAAAAAAAGCGTCAGAGGTTGATGAAAAAATAGCCGAGGCAGAAGCGAAGGATGAGAGTGAATTTGATACTTGGTGGGGATATGGAGGAAAGGTTGACCGTTTCTTTTCTTCGGATCAATCATATAAACAGAATAATAACGGACGTTGGAAAAAAAAGGAAGAAATAGAGCGGCTTAAATCAGAATATAACGGATATATATTAGCAGCGGAGAATTTAACTAAGGAACGCTTGAAACTGGAACAGAAGTCAGGCATCGGCGGGCATACCGACCCCAAACAGCCCGGAAAGAATCCGGAAGCGGAAGCCAAGCAACGGCTTGCCACAGAACGCAGGCTGGCGCAGGATCTTGCCGCCCTGCAGGC
>NZ_JBCNZM010000360.1:0-1054 GCF_040227615.1 Bacteroides sp. RTP31139st1_H2_RTP31139_211217
TGGAGTGTTACGCCGTTCGGGTTCGGAAGAAATTTTGCAGGGTTCGAAAAACGGTTGTGTGCTTATTCGAAAAAAAGTTTATGGTGTGGGCGCTCGTCGGGACGGGTGGTCCCGCCCCTTGCCGCTGGGCGCTCCCCGACCGATGATTTTTTAAGTAGTTGATTATATGCCGTTTTTAGGGTATAATAAGAACTTAAGAAATAGAATAAGTTAAGTAGTTGATACTCAATATAGGGTATTTTCCATATTGGAAAATCTGATTTTCCATATTAGAAAGTCACTCTTTCCTATTAGATGTTAAAAAGGAAAATATATTTTGCTTTTTTATTGTATTAATGGAAATTTAAATATTCCTTTGTGGAAAATCAAATTATACTTTTTCACCGATATATAGAAAGTCAAATTTGCCTAAATAGAATGTTTATGGAAAATAAGAAAGTACTCAAATTAACCGATTTTCAAAAAAACGAAGAAAACCCCTTTATGAAACAAGCAATTGAAGGGATTGAAAATCACGTTGTTAAGAAATACAAAAGTAGTACGGGAAGTGATAAAAAAGCTGTAGTTGCTGTTGCTGATACAGATACAGGAGAAGTATTCAAAACCTCGTTTATCCGACAAATAGAAGTAGATGAAGAGCAATTTGCAAAACTATACCTTGCGAATTTTGCCGCTTTTTTCAATCTATCACAATCAGCTATTCGGGTTTTCGGGTATATTCTAACTTGCATGAAGCCTAAGAATGATATGATAATTTTCGATAGGCGAAAATGCTTAGAATACACCCAATACAAATCAGACAAAGCCATATACAAAGGATTGGCAGAGCTCGTACAAAGTGAAATCATAGCAAGAGGTCCAAACGAATATAATTGGTTCATTAATCCGTTGATTGTCTTTAATGGGGATAGGGTTTCATTTACAAAAACATACGTTCGGAAAAAGACTTTAGCTGCCCAAAAGAAAGAAGAAGCAGAGAAACGACAGTTATCACTTGGTTTTGATGAACTGTAACACTCCATTGAGTGAAGCTGCCGTTTGGTCGCTCCCCCTT
>NZ_JBCNZM010000361.1:0-1054 GCF_040227615.1 Bacteroides sp. RTP31139st1_H2_RTP31139_211217
CGGCTGAAATTGAAGTCCTACCAAGATACCTATGCCGTGGCGATGGCGAAATACGGGCTGCAAAGGGGCATAGACGGTGCCTCGCTTCCGAACCGTCCACGCCCCGTTGTAAACCGTATTTTTTCATCGCAACAGCGTAGCTGTCTTGATAGGCTTTCAGTTTCAAGCGGCTCATGATGTCATCGGCGCACAGCCTCACGGTGTCGGTCGGCTTCTTGCGGTAGCGTTTCTTCGCCTGCTCCTCCCTTTTCTTCCGCTTGCGTTCCCCCTTGACTATCGGCACAAGTGTGACGTGCATGTGCGGTGTTTTCTCGTCCAAGTGCAGGTGAGCCGCCACGATGTTCTCCTTCCCGAACGTGTCGGCAAAATATTTGAGGTTGTCGGCGCACCACTCGTCCAGCCGTCCCTCCCGTTCGATGCGTTCCATGTCTTCGGGTGTTGCCGACACGTTGATGCGGATTGCCCGCACTTGGTTACTTCCGATTTTGCGTGTCAGTCCCGCTTCTTCCAGCCTCCTTTGGATAGCCGCCGAACGGTCTTTCACTCCTTCGGGATATTCGATGAGTTTTCGGTTTAGATGCGTGCGTGTGGGGTCAGCGTTCTTGGGTATGATGAAACGCTCTATGTGGGCGGTCGTCCCGCTGTCGGAACCGTGCGCCTTTTCCATGTGTAAAACTACGAAACCCATATATTCTTCCTTTCTTTTTTGGCTTGTGCAACAATGATTTTTTTGTATCTTCAGGGGCGGCAAATGCCGTCCCCGATGGGGTGTGCAGAGGGGCTTGCCCCTTGCCTTATTGGGGAATTTTCAGCGATACGTAGTATTGCGGCTCGGAAAATTCCCTAATAAGCTACGGTATTTTCTCCGTAAATACCCTGCGGCGTACCGTCCGTCTGCCTTTCTGCGGTGGCTATCCCTGCCGTCTGCTTACCCATATAACCCCACCCTTATTTTTTCCCTTTCGGTCGGTGGGTGGCGGGGCGGTCGGATACAAGGTTTTCCCGATAAATACGCTCGCAGCGAAGCGAGAGGAAGATTTATCGGGAAACGGCG
>NZ_JBCNZM010000362.1:0-673 GCF_040227615.1 Bacteroides sp. RTP31139st1_H2_RTP31139_211217
GTGTAGAGCAGCCGCATCTCTGCCACGGACGGTACATAGGCACTTTGTCCGTACCGCCATAGGTCGAAAACCGCTTCTGCCATTGGCGAAGCCGTTTCTCGTGTATCGTACAGTGCGAATGTATTCTCGTTGCCATCATAAGCCATGATGTCGGACGATGTGCCTTGTGCGATGCCGAGGCTGTCGGCGAATGCCTGTGGAGCAATGTCCCACAGGTAAACTGCATAACCGCCCCCCTCCGTATCTCCGCGTTTTCCGGTATCGAAGACAACCGCTATCGCTTTTTTCCCCGATTGTTCATATTGTGCATAAGGCAAGGCCGTTCCGTCCTCGCAGAGGATATGTCCTGGACGGACCGCTGTATCGGGTACGTCTATGTGCGTGTCACAGGCAGCGCACAGCACGGCAGCCGTTGCCGCTGCCACCAAATGTATCTTTCGTATCATATTGCTTTCTTTTTTTGTTTCCCTATTTCATAGGTAGTTTCACACCCAGCACGACACCTGCACGCAGCACGTCCGCACCTTTTATCATCACATCGCTTTTCACTTGCCAATACAGTGTCCATCCGGCCCGTAGCACATAGTTGTGTTCATAACCGAGGTGCAGGCCGCCGAGGAATTTATTCGTGTCGCTTCCGGCTGAAGCTCCGATACGCAGACTGCCATAGTGG
>NZ_JBCNZM010000362.1:725-1030 GCF_040227615.1 Bacteroides sp. RTP31139st1_H2_RTP31139_211217
AGACTGCCATAGTGGTTGCGTCCCCGCGTCATGCACGGCTTGTAGGCCACGCCAAAACCGTAGCTGCGGTAGTTTCGCCAAAATGATTCCGGACAGATATGACCGCACGAGCCGCACTCTGCCCATTGTAGGTAGCCGTTGACGAAAAACTCCCACGCATGGCGGTAGTTCATTTCATGTTCGTAGGCGAGCGTTATATCCATGCCGTTCTTGTAGAGTAGCCCTGTGCCAAGTGAGAGGCGTCCGCTACCTTGTTGTGCATTCGCACTTGCAGCGACACACACGCAGGTAATTATCAGGATGAT
>NZ_JBCNZM010000363.1:0-881 GCF_040227615.1 Bacteroides sp. RTP31139st1_H2_RTP31139_211217
GCTGATGTCGCGATTGCCTTCAGTCTGGCTTTCTTCTTGAGCCTCCTGGTGATTATAACTTTTGCCGTATACCAGGTCGGTGTTGAAGTTTATGTGGAGTTGCTTTATGCTGCCCTGATAGTAGGCATTCAGCTGGTGCCGGTTGGTTTGCTGCAAGTTTTGGGAGGAATGTATGGTGTGATCGGCCAACTCTTCATTTGCCCGGACGGTATATGCCGAATGGTCACTGCTGTGATAATCGGGGGTACGATGAAACTCATAGGAGGCACCGAGGCTGTGTTGGGGGGTGAAGTCGTAACTGGCGCTTGCTTTTCCTCCGGCAAGTAGTCCCTTATTATATAAGTGAACCCGGTTATTTACATCCCATTGTATTTCGGACGGTATCTGGTAGCGAACCTCCTGGTGGCGTTTTCTGTTTTCATAATTGGTGTACAGCATGCCCAGCAGGGACAGTCCTTTCTTCTGATAATTCAGATTGACTTGTCCGTAATGGCTGTTGCGTCTCCGTTGGGTGATTCCTGCACGGAAATTACCGCCAAAACTGTCTCTTTTGTTACGTACGGTGCGTATGCGTACAACGGCTTTAACGGTAGCATCGTACTCTGCACTCGGGTTGGTGATGAGCTCTACTTTTTCAATATCGGCGGCAGAGAGGCGTTGCAGCTCGGAGTTGTCTTGCAGAAGGCGGTTGTCTATATAGATGACCGGTGTCCCTTTGCCAAAAACGGTATACCCCTCATCAGAGGAGCGCAGTCCGGGGATATGTTTCAATACGTCGTTGGCATCATTCAAGGATGCGAGCAGGGTTTGCCGTACGCTTGTCTCCAGCTTTCCGCCCTTTAGTCTGAAAACGGGGCGGGCGGCGGTGATGACGGTTGCCG
>NZ_JBCNZM010000364.1:0-1023 GCF_040227615.1 Bacteroides sp. RTP31139st1_H2_RTP31139_211217
AGTTTATCCGTTTCCGTCCCGGTGCCGACAAATCGGTTGTCAATGCGCGTATTGATGCCATGATAGACAAGTATCGCCCGGCTGAAGAGAAGAAAGAGTACGGCTACTCGGCTTTTGTGCAGCCCATCCGTGATACATACCGCAATTATGATGATGTGCAGCGGATGCGTGTCATTATGAGCATTCTTGGTTTTGCCATTCTTTTCATTGCGGCGTTGAACTATGTGCTGATTTCCATTTCCTCTTTGAGCTACCGCGCCAAGTCGGTAGGCGTACATAAATGCAGCGGTGCGAGCGGTGGCACGGTTTTCAGCATGTTTTTGCTGGAAACAGGTATCATCATTGCGGCAGCATTGCTGCTGATGGCGTTGATAATGCTCAACTTCCGCGATTTTGTGGAAGACACGGTCGTTGTAAAGCTCTCCACCTTGTTGGCTCCGGAGCGTATCTGGGTACCGTTGTCGGTAGTGCTTCTGCTGTTTATAGTGGGAGGCGTGTTGCCGGGCCGGCTCTTTGCGCGTATTCCCGTATCGCAGGTGTTCCGCCGCTATACCGAGGGGAAAAAGGGCTGGAAGCGTCCGTTGCTGTTTGTGCAGTTTGCAGGCGTGGCATTCATCAGTGGATTGATGTGTGTGGTGATGTCGCAATATCAGTATGTACTGAAAAAGGATATGGGGTATAATCCCAAGCAGATAGCCATAGGTAATGCCTACTGGGATAATGAAGCGACGCGTGACGCGGCTTATCAGTTCTTCAAGGGATTGCCCTACGTGGAAGCGGTGTCCAGCGCCAACAGCACACCCATTAGCGGATATAGCGGTTCGATGATTCATAGTGAGAGCGGGCAGGCACTTTTCTCTTGCCGTTCTTCTTATTTCATGCGCGAGGATTTTCCTGCTTTGATGGGCATGACTATGAAGACGGGACGTATGGCGCGCGATAAAGAGGAAGTCGTGGTGAACGAGACCTTTGCCGAGATGATGCGTTGGGGAGACGACGTCGTAGGCCGTACGGTATATACCG
>NZ_JBCNZM010000365.1:0-1019 GCF_040227615.1 Bacteroides sp. RTP31139st1_H2_RTP31139_211217
TTCTTCTTCATACAGCCTCATGCGTTCTTGTAATGCTTCTTTTAAATTGTCGCTTTTTTTCAGTCCGAGTTTGGCACGTATGTTCGCTCGTTGGCTGGTTATGTTTCCGCTACTCCGATGTAATAATTCGCATATTTGGCTGACGGTCTTGTCTTGCAGTATTAAACGGCAGATGTTTAATTCGGACGGGGATAAATTGGGATATATTCTCCTGATTGTATCAAGTTTACTTTTTTCCTTTTTCTGGTATGCGGCAAGGGCTGTAAAAAGATTTTCTTTGGATTGTTCCCCTATTATGTTTAACAGGGAGCTTGTCTTTTCTTCCGGGTTATTCTCGCTTAACAACTCGGCGAACGCGAATAGTTCTTCCTTTTTCATTTGGAGACGTTTCAAAAGCATTTCCTCTTCCTCTTTTAGCAAGTTGCTACTTTTTAGCAAGCTGCTGATATTACTGTGTAAGGATCTTCCTAATAAGGGGATCATGGTGTATATGATGATGATCAAAGGCAGATAACTGTATAGGAACGGTTCGTCGGTGATAAGTGTGCAGATTGTATAGGAAGCTATGGTAAGGGAGGACAATAGGATGGAGATATTACTCATATAGGCACAGATGGAAAGCATGGTAAATAAGAGAGAGATAGTAATGTTACTCATTATCAATGCTCTTTGATAACTATATTCATATCCGCTACATATTGAGCAATAAATTATTTCGATAAAAATCTCGATATGTATGGCTATCAGTATAATGGAAAAGGTCGTGGTCAGATTTACTCTCTTTTTAAAATAAGCGAGAGTGCACATAATGATAAACAGGAATAATACGCTGTTAATATAATAAAACTGTTCATTGGGAAATGGAACTGAATATATGTATATGGGTGCGCATAAGACCAGCATGAGCAGGGATAGATGAAAGACTCGTTTTTGTTGATACGTTATTATCATTTCTCTTTCTTTTTTGTCGTAAGTTTGAGTTTTTATTGAACTTAGAAAAGAGGCGGCTTTTGTGCTGA